>CANRQF010000020.1 GCA_947632715.1 uncultured Bacilli bacterium
GGCAAAGTTAAGTCTTCCCTTTTTATTTTATGCAAGTTTCCTTGACAAATACATAATAACATAAAAACGGCTTTTTTACAAGTCGTTTTCTATTTTTACTCGAATTTTCCGAGTTTGGTATCAACCTGGTGCTCGTATTCGGACTTGAACCGAAACCTTTTCACAAAGAGTAGATTTTGAGTCTACCGTGTCTACCATTTCACCATACGAGCAAGTAAGATTATTATAGCATACATCCCAAAATATAGCTACAATAATTCTTTCTTTTTAAATAAATCTTCATTATCTTCTTCACTATTTATTTCTAAAATTGGAAGATCATTGATTGATGATAAGCCAAAACAATCTAAAAATTCTTTTGTTGTTTTATACATATTTGGTTTTCCTGGTAAATCGCTTTTTCCAACAACTTTAATTAAATCTTTGCTTAATAATTTTTTTACAACATAAGCACTACTAATACCTCTTATTTCATCGATTTCAATTCTCGTAATTGGTTCATTATAAGCGATAATTGCTAGGACTTCTAATTGAGCTTGACTTAAAATATTTTCTTTAGTGGTAACTAATTTTTGATAAAACTCTTTATGTTCTTTTTTGGTTGTTAGTTTAAAAGTTTCACCTAAATAACTTATCTTTATACCTCTGTTTTCTTTTTCGTATTCTTTTTTTAAATTTGTTAACAATTCTTTAGCTTTATCTTCATTAATTTCTAAAGTACGACAAATATCATCAAGTGTAACACCCTCGTCACCAACAACAAATAGTAATCCTTCTAAAACACCTTCTAAATTCATTTGCTACCAACACTTTCTATAATAATTTTACTAAATATTTTGTCTTGTTTCAAAGTGATTTCCGAATTTTTACTCATATCCAATAACGATAAGAAGGTAACAACTATATTTTCTCTAGTTAATACTTCAAATAATTCTTTAAATTCTACTCTTTTTCGCTCTTTTAAAATATGTCTTATTTCTAATATTCTTTCTTTTACACTATATTCTTTTCTAGCTACTTTAGTCGTTATAGGTTTTTGAAAATTTATTCTTTTTTGCATATCTAAAAATGCATTTAATAATTCATCAATTGAAACATCACTATTAATTATTTTATCATCTTCAATATATTCTTTTAAATTTTCAGGTACTTTCGTAAAATAAGATAATCTATTTTCTTCTAAATCTCTAAAAGTATCTGTTACATTTTTATATTTTTCATATTCAATTAATTTTTCTCTTAAATCTTCTTCACTTTTAATTTCAAATTCATCATTTTCTTCAGAATCATCACATTTATTAATTAATTTTTTACTTTTTAAATGGACTAGTTCCGATGCTAATACTAAATATTCACTACTATTATCAATATCATATTTATCTAAACTATTAATAAACTCTATATATTGTTCTATAACACTACTTATATTTATAGAATATATATCCATTTTCGATATTCTTACTAAATGTAATAATAAATCAAATGGACCTTCAAAATCCTCTATTCGTAAATTCATAAAACCACCCTTTAATTACAAACAAATCCATATCCTTCCATTTCGTATTTAACTACTTTAGCTAATTCTTTGTATGAATAATAATAAATATTATTAGCTTTTTGTAAATTAGCCATTTCAAGATTTATTCTTACAGACATTGTAAATCCAAATTGATTGCTACTAAATGTTGATTCAAATCCTTCTATACTTTTATAAGTACTACTTAGTGTTTGATATTTATTTAATTCATCTTGATAATTTTCAGCACTAGAATTTAAAGAATAAGTATGATTAATAATCATTAAATTATTATTTTCAAAGGTATAACTTAGTTGATCATTATCTTTATTACAAGTGATGATATAAGCCCCAGCACTATTTGGAGTAATACTCACTTCAGGATAATCATCAATTGTTTTTTCAACTATAGAAATTACTTTAAAATTTTTAGTAGCTTGTAATGTTATTCTGGTTTGATCTTTCGGAGCTAATTCTCTAATATTTAATTTAAATGTTTCTAATAACATTCTATTCTCTTCTGAATTGTAAGCATCTAAAAATATTTTTCGTTTACTAATATTAACTACATTATCTGTATTATTAATGACATCAAATGTTAATACTTTTTTGGAAAAACGAAAGTTTCTAAAAGTAAGACCTTCTATTTTAAAAATAGGATTATTTTCTAAAGCTTTATATACACCAAAATTATTATCTGTATCAGTTTCAGCATTATTTTTTATGGTATCTGCAGTTTCTTTACCAAATATATTATTTAAAAATACGCTGATATCATCTATATAAAAGACAACTACTAATAAAACCACTATTAAAAATATAATTCTACCTAGATTGCTTTTCTTTTGATACGTATGGCCAATTATTTGAGGCTTCAGTTCAATATTCTCTAACTCTATATTTACATTCTTTGATTTTGCCATTTAAAATCACCCTATTTATTTCTCCTATAATTATATCAAAAAAAACTAATAATTGATATATATTATTTTTCATCTTTTAAATTTTTAAACATATTAGCCATTGTTTCACTATTATGAGTTAGTTTTTTTATTGATAAATCTTCAGCTTTATTGTTAGCAAGTCTTAAATTATTTTCACTTGAAAGTAAAGCATCTTTCGTTTTTTGTAAATGATCAATTGTTTTATCTATTTCTTCAATTGCTTTTTGAAATTTATCACTCGCTATTCGATAATTACGACTAAAGCCTTCTTTAAAGGCATTCATATTTTCTTCAAAATGAGATATATCAATATTTTGATTTCTAACTACTGCTAATTCTTTTTTATATTTTAAAGCATTTTGAGCAAGTGTTCTTATAAGTGTTATTAAAGGAATAAAAAATTGTGGTCTTATTACATACATTTTTTCATATTTATGAGATACATCTACTATTCCTTCATTATAATATTCATTATCTATTTCTAAAAGTGATACTAAAACAGCATATTCACAATTTTTTTCTCTTCGATCTTTATCTAATTCTTTAAAGAAATCTTCGTTTTTATGTTTACTTGCAGTATCATCATTTTGATTTTTCATTTCAAACATAATTGAAACTATCTCTGTACCTTCATCATCAAAATCTCTAAAGATAAAATCACCCTTAGAACCGGTTTTAATGTCATTATCTTTTTCAAAATAAGCATGAGGAAAAAGCGGTCTTAATTTATTAAATTCATTATTACAATGTTGTTCTAAAGATTCACCAACCATTTTCGTAGATTGTTTAGCTTTAAAATCTTTATAATATGCAAGTTGTTCATCTTTATTTTTTATTTTTTCTTCATAACTTTCTTTAATATTCTTTTCTTTTAATAAATAATCATTTAAATTTAATTCTAGTTTATTATTAAGTTCAGCAATAGTTTGATCTTTTTTAGATACCTCTTTTTGTATTTCTAAAGCGTTCTCTTGTTTTTGCAGTGCAAGTTCATTTCTTAAATTATTTATTTCTAATTCTTTTTTGCTAAGTAAATCTTGTAAACTTTTTTCGGTATCAAGTTTAGCTATTTTTACAGCATTATCAATATCTTTATTAAACTCTTCTTCTTTTATTTTTATTTCTTTTTCAAACTCATGATTTCTAATTTGACTAACAATGGATTCATAATCTGTTTCATTAATTTGAAAAACAGTTCCACACTTTGGGCATTTTATCTCATTCATTATACTCACCTATTTTTTCTCTTAATAATTTTATCTTTTCTTTATCTTCCTGATAAATAAATCTTTCTTTAACAAAATTTTTAGAGCCTCTTTTTTCATTAGCATATCTCGGTATTAATTGAACGTGAAAATGATTAATCGGTCCATCACACATCGTACATAAATATACACTTTCACATTTATAAACATCTTTAATTATATTCATCATCATTTTAGAAAATAGAAATACTTTTTTACATAAATCATCAGGTATTTCCATCATATCTTTATAATGTTTTTTAGCTAAATAGTGGTATGACCATTGGCTCTTGGATTACTTACTAAAAAGCATTCTAAATCATCATCTTCATATAACATTTTATCATCATTTTTACCATATAAACAGGCATCATGTTCTTTATTAAAACAAGTAGGACAAATATTATTATCGATTAAATTCCCAGCAGATATTTCTTTATTTTTTATTTTGGTAATTAATTCTGTAACTTCAAAATCTTTTAAATTTTTCATAAGTACTCCTTTATAAAATCATAACATATTATTAAAATATTTAATAGTAAATGTTGTTATATTATCTTCACTTGTAACACCTATACTTCCATTATCTTTAGTAATAATAGCTTTAGCTAAATTAAGCCCAATACCAAAACCAGTGGAATTATTTCCTTGATAAAATCTTTCAAATAGATGTTTTAATTCTTCTTTTTTTATAATTTTACCAGTATTCTTAATATTAATAATCGTATAAACTTTATTTTGATCATAATCTATATTTATCGTACTATTCTCATTTGCATACTCAATGGCATTTTTAATAATGTTCGTAATTGCTTCCACTTGCCATTTAAAATCACAATTTACTTTTATATTTTTATTACCTTTTACTTCAATATGCATATTTTTTAAATCCATTAAACTAGATACATTATCAATACTTGTTGAAATTAAATCACTCACTAATCTATCTTCTTTATTATATTTAATGGTATTAGTATCAAATTTACTTAATTTAAGTAATGATAAAACTAAAAACTCAATATTATTAACATCTCTTTTTATATCTCTTAAAAAGTCATCTTTCGTTTCACTATCTATATTAGGATTATCTATTAAATTATCTAAATTAATTAAAATAGATGTAAGTGGTGTTTTAATTTGATGAGAGATATCTTCTAAATAATTTTTTAAATTAATTTTATCATTAATACTATTATTAGCTATATTTTTAAGCATTAAAGTAGTTTTAGCTAGTTCACTCTTTAATATTGCTAAATTACCTTCTTCATAACTATCTAAATCTAATTTATAATCTTCATTATTAATTTTCTTTATACACTTCGTTATTTTATCTAATTCTCTATCTTTCAATTTATTATAATAGACAAATATTAAAATGATAATTACTACTAGGAAAAGAATTAAACTAATATTAATATAAGTCATTATTTGGTATTCTCGATCAATATTATTAATTATATTTTCTTTAGTTAAATCAATTCCTAGTTTACTAACTAAATTATCATCATAATTATTATCATTTAATATATCATATATATCTTCATTACTTATTCCTTTATCTTTAACTAAATTATATAAATTATTAATTTTATAATTAGTTTCTTTTAAATATCTTTGATATTCTAAATTTCTTAAAGTAATAAAACCAAGGATAAAAACAATAATAAATATGCTAATAATTATTAAATATTTTTTTAAACAAACATTATTCTTCATCGATACGATATCCTATTCCTTTAACAGTTTTAATTATATCTACACCTAGTTTTTCTCTTATTCTTTTTAAATACACAGTTATAGTATGATCATCAACATCATTACCAGTTAATTCCCATATTTTATCCAGAATAGCTCCCCTTCTTACAGTTTTATTAATATTTAAAAATAATAAACTTAATAAATTTTTTTCTAAACTAGTTAAACTAACTTCAACATCATTTTTATAAACAATCATTTTATCTAAATCAAATTTAATATTTTGAACGATGATAACACTGTTATTTTTATTTCTAAGTAAAATTCTTTTAACCCGAGCTAGAAGTTCTTTACTAGAAAATGGTTTAGTTATATAATCATCACAACCTAAGTTAAAGCATTTAACTATTGTATCTTCATCATCTAAAGCCGTTAAAAAGATTGTAGGTATATTTAAATTTTTAATTAAATCATTATATAAATTTAAACCATTACCATCAGGTAAAGATATATCTAAAATAATTAAATTAGGTTTATTGCTTTTTAAATAAGTTTGAGCTTCTTCTAAATTTTTAGCACTAATTAATTTATAATTATTTAATTTAAAAGAATATTCTAACCCTTTAATAATAGCATCGTTATCTTCCAGTAAAAAAATATTCATAAATGCCTCCTTTCTTATTTTAACATACTAATGGTAAAAAAATGTTGCTTTTAAACAACATTTTTAAATATTTTCATTTCTAATAGTTTCAATAATATTTTGTTTATTTATCTTACCTAAAGAATATTTCATAATTGTAAGTAGAAGGATGAAAACAACTAGACAAGTAATTAATAGAGATAAGTAAGGGATTTCAAAAGCAAAGACATATTCCCCATTCATTACTGCTTTATGAATTAGATAAGATAGAACTAGCCCAATAGGTACCCCAATAATTAAGGCTTTACTACCATAGAAAACACTTTCTAACCTAATCATCCGATTAAATTCATTTTTAGTCATACCAATACTTTTTAACATAGCAAATTCTCTTCTTCTAAGCATCATATTAGTATTAACAGTATTAAAGATATTGGTAATACCAATTAAAGCAATAACAGTAATAAAACCATATAAGAATATTGATACCAGTAAAATAATCGATTTCATTTGCTTAGCATCTTCTGAAACATTATTATAATTATAATTATAATCTTTTAATATTGTTTCCATATTTTTTTGTAATTGATCTGGTTTACTAGTTTTTAAATAAATAAATTTATAATTAACATTTCTTATATATTCTAAATAATTTTCATTAACAAATATTTCTGTTGCATAATTTCTTTCATCATTACCATATGGTTTTTTATTAGTTATCTCTGCAATCTCTAAATTAATATCTTTCGTTAAATCTCCCATTTTATATTCTAAAGTTAAAATATCACCAGCTTTATAATTATACTTTTCAATTTTATATTCCTTATTATCTTCATTATATTCCCAGACCGTATTAATCATAATGGCTTTATCTTTAACATCATCATAATTTAATTTTAAAGTTTTAGTATAATTTCTGAATGTTGTATCATCTAACACGACTAAATGATTATAATCTTCATAATCTTCATCTAAAACACTAGGTCTTAATTTTAAATATTCTTTGGTATATTTATTTTTTTCTGGATTAGTAAATGAATCTGCTCCAAGCGTTATACTATAATCTTTAACAATATCTTCTTTAACTATATTAGTAATTTCTTTATCTATTTTAGAGACATCTTCATGTCTTTGGTCATAGTATATTTCAAAATCATATGGCGTAACATTTAATTCATAAGAAATTACTTTATAACCTAAACTAGTAAAATAAGAAAGAGAAATAAATATGCTTACACAAACGACAATACTTATAACCGTTGTTCGATATTTTTTCTTGCTTCTTTTTAAATTCTTATAAGATATCTCTCCCCCAATACCAAACAATTTTTTAACCCATTTAGGTGTCTTTAATTTTTTAGCTTTAATTTTTATATCATCATTATTACGAATTGCACTTATAGGACTAACTTTACTAGCTTTCTTTGCACTTTTTCTTGATGCAAATAAAATTGTTATTAAACCTAAAAGAATTGAAAAAATAATAACTAGGAAGGAAAATTTAAAGACTAAAGTGATATTTAAAGAACTTTTTAACAAATAATTGCTGATTATAATTAATATATATGATGCACAAATTCCGGATAATATTCCTAAAGGAATACCTATTATTGCTAAGATAATGGCTTCAAAATAGACATTCTTCTTAATTTGTAAGTGAGTTGCTCCAATACTTGACAACATCCCATATTGTTTTATCTTTTCTGTTATAGATATATCAAAACTATTTTTAATACAAAATACAGAAGTAACAATGATAATAATAACAACAATTATAACTGCACCCTTTAGGGCATTTAAAGTATCATCTTGACTATTACCAGTTTCTAAAGTCATTAAATAACTATTATAACTAACATCATATTTAGCATTATCTATTTCTTTCATTATTTTATCGTAATCACTTGTACTAATACTACCTAAATCATTCATTAATTTATCATATAATTCTTTATCTATTCCCAAAATTCCTGCCGATACCTTATAAATATCTTTTAAATTTTTTCTATTTAGTTTAACATAGACATCCATACTACTTGCTACTATATTATCATCTAAACAAGTTATAAAAGAATAAGCTGAAGAAGTATATGGTTCAAAGTTAGTATTAGGTCTTTCAATAACACCAACAATCGTAAAAGTCATTTCTTTAGTATTAGTTATTTCAGCTACTTCTCCATCATGAACTTTACTATATTTATTTTCAATAATATCTTCATCTTCATAATGAACTACTCTTTCCCCAACATTTAAAGTTATCGTATCACCAATATTTAATTTTAATTTACCATTATCATCTAAATGTTTAGGAATAACTATTTCTCTACTATTATTAGGCATTCTACCACTTACAAGAGTAAAACCAAATTTATTATAATCATCTTTGTTAATCGCATTTATATAAGCATATGGTTTATATGCATTTTCTGATTCTATTTTAGCAAAACCAACATTATAAGAATAATAGAAATCTTTTATTTTTGTATTATTTTCAAAAATATTTAAATCTTCTTTAGATACATCTGTATATCGAGCATGAAAGTCCCCTTTAAGTTCTTTTTCATACACAATCATACTTTCTTGAAAACTAAAGAACATCGAAAATACTGCAGAAATTAGTGCAATAGATAAAATAATACCAATTATTGTGACAATAGTTCTCTTTTTATTTAAAAGTAGATTTTTGATAGTTAACTTATTTAACAAATTCATTTTTAATCACCAACTATCTTACCATCTTCAATTTTAATAATTCGATCAGCTTCTTTAGCAATTTCTAAATTATGCGTTATCATAATTATTGTTTGTTTATAATCTCTATTAGCTTGCTTTAATAAAGAAACAATTTCATCACTACCAACACTATCCAAATTACCTGTTGGTTCATCGGCTAAGATAATGGCTGGATGGGTAATTAGGGCTCTACCAATACTTGTTCTTTGTTGTTCTCCACCAGATAATTCATTTGGTAAATGAGTTCTTCTTTTTTCTAGTCCTAATCTTTTTATAAGTTCATCTAATTCTTCTTTCGAAACTTTTCTATTATCTAAACTTAAAGGTAATGTAATATTTTCTTCAATATTTAATATTGGAATTAAATTATAAAATTGATATATTAAACCAACTTCTCTTCTTCTAAAGATAGCAAGTTTATCATCATTTAATTTAAAGATATCTTTACCATCAATAAAAACTTTACCACTAGTTGGTTTATCAACACCACCAATTAAATGTAAAAGAGTTGATTTACCAGAACCGGAAGCTCCAATGATTGCAACAAATTCACCTTTTTCAACACTGAAGGAAACATTATCTAAAGCTACTACTTTTGTATCTTTTTCCCCATAAATTTTGGTTAAATTTTCAACTTTTAAAATTTCCATAATCCACCTCACAGTTTCATTATATTATACCCATAGTTACATTTAAGTTACAAGAAAATAAAAAGTGAAGAATTTTACTTCTCCACTAAATTAAATAATTCTCGATAGCTTCAAAAACATTACTATCTATGTCATAAATACCATTAGTAGATTGTTCTAAGTAATATTTACTATTTTTAGTATAAACATAAATAGTTGTTGCTACTTCATCTTCATAATTAAAGCTTAATTTTATTAAAGTATTATATCCCTTAGGCATTTCTGTTTTACTTTTATTATTTGTTTTATAATTAGCACTTGCAATAGTATCATATATATCATTAATCTTGGTACTATCACTTACTATTTTAACACTTATGCCTTCTTCTAATTTAATACTTACTATCTTTTCCTTCTCTGGCAAATTTAGTTCAAATGTTTCTTTAGGAAATCTTTTAGTAATATATACATAACTTAAAATAACAATTAAAGCAATAACTACGATAAGAGCTAGTATCATCAATTTCTTTTTCATTCTTTAACCAATATCTAGCAAGCTAATGAACAAGAATCTTTTTCTTTTAAACATTCAAGTGTACATTTAATTTGTTTATGAGATTCTTTTAGCATTTCATCAGTAAGTTCCATATAAGCGTCAGTTTGTTTAGAACTTGTACCTTCAGTTAATTTATTAGCTACACCTTCTACAACACTTACTATATTTGGAGCATAAATTCTCTTTTCACCAGTTTTAACTGTTTTACCTTTGCTATCAGTCAAAGTATAATCACTTAATACATCCTCAAATGCTTCAAGTAAATCATAATAGCCTTCAGTTCCTTCTTTAGTTCTTTCAGCTTTTCCTTTACTATTTAATTCATAAGTATCTCTGATATCTAAAATATCAACATAATAAATCTTTTTAATATTTAGTTCTTTAGCAACACTTGTTAATGTTTCTAGAACACTACGACACCAAGGACAACTCTTAAAGCCAAAGTAAACAGCAAATGTTTCTTTATCTTCCATCATTTTAACAATTTCTTCTGGAGTTGCATATACAAATGGATTATCTTCAGGAATACTTACTTTTCTATATTTTTTACCTGACTCATTTTCTTTACCATTTAATTCTTCATATTCATTTTTAAATTTAATGGCATCAGTATTTACTACTTTATTTTTTTCATCTTCATCTGGTTTGTTAAAAACTTTAACACCAATAATAACTGCAACAACTATAACAACGATAACGGCAGCGATAATACAAATCTTCTTTTTCATTTTTACCTCTAACTATCTTCTTGATTTTTTATTTGCCTTTTTATTCTTTTTGTTAGAATTATTATTTTTCTTTTCAACTTTTTCTTCTTTTTTAGTTTCTTTTAATTCACCTAAATCAGCTGTTATATCTAAATCTTTTACTTTCTTTTTATTATCTAATTTAACAATTCCAAGTGCACTTTCTATTGCTAAAAGTTTCTTTCTAGTTAAGGCAAATTCTACACCAGTAAATACTAAAATTACTACAGCACTACATAATATACATACTATTGACCAAATAAGTACATCACGACTAGTTATTTCTTTTGGAACATTACTCATCTCTTCGAAAACATCGTATTTATTTTTGCTATTATATGCTTCCATTATGGCACTTTTAATATCTTCATCATATGATTCACCATAACCAACAAATGTCTTATCACCAATAATGTAGAATGGAATACCAGTTGCTTTAGCATTTAAGAAGTTATTAACTTCATCCATAAGTTCAGAATTATTCGCATCATTCCAAACTTCAAATGATACAACTTTGAAATATTTACCCATATCATCAACGATATCATTTAAATGAGTTAAAAATGCTCGACAAAATGCACAACCCTTTCCTCTAAATAAATAAATTGTTACTTGTTTATCACTTTCTTTATAATTAGAAAAATCATGTTCGATTTCTTCTTCCGTAAGTGCTTCATCAAGATTTAGTGTTTTATAATCAACACCTTTATATTTTAATGCTTCTGTTTTAATTGGTAAAACTAATAAGCATAAAATAAATATAATTATTAATACATTCTTCTTCATAATTACCTCCCTTATTAAAATTATATCTACATAGATAATTATCGCATAAATTCTCTAATATGCAAAGAAAAATCGACAAAATTCATAAAATTATCACTAATCCACGCTTTTTAAACTAGCAATCATATCAATCTTTTTTAATTTAAAATGTGTAACAAAGTTAACTAATAAAGTAAAGAATATGGTAATAATTATTGTTAAAATATAACTAATAAAATTAATATTATAAATAAATCTAGCTTTCTCTATTTCCACAGTTACAATTACTATTTTTGTTAAAAAATAACCAAATACTAAACCAATCATAATACCCATTATAGTATAAATTATATTTTCTTTCGTAATATAATGATCTACTTCGCTATCATAATAACCAAGTACTTTTAAAGTAGATATTTCTCTTTTCCTTTCATTAATATTAATATTAGATAAATTATATAAGACAACAAATGATAAAGATGCTGCTAAAACTAAAATAATTAAAACAACTTTATTTAAAGACTTTAACATATTATCTGCACTTTCCATAAAGTCTTCAATATACATTACTTTTAAAACATTTTCATTTTGCATAAGTTCTTTGGTTAATTCTTCTTTATTAACATTATTATTAAAATTAGTATATAAAACATTAGCTTTATAATTATTATTTTCTTCATATAATTCTTTATCTATATAAATATAATGCATCAAATAATTTTTAACTATCCCATTTATTTTATATGTATATACTTTATTATCATCATCAATTAAACTAATTTCATCACCAACTACATAGTTATTTAAAGTAGCAATTTTATCAGTAATAATTACTCCATTATTAGAAAGATTAATTTTATTATCATTACTATCTACTAAATTAACTATTTTATTTATTTCATCTTTATCGACAACAAATAAATTAGCTTTTACATTATTACTTTTAACATTAATATTTTCTACTGCTACTATATCTTTTATCACTTCATTATCAATATTAACTTCATCATTAATAAAGATACTAGCATCATAAATAAATGTCTTATCATATTGGTATCTAGCTATATCGATAATTGCATCTCTAATACCAAAGCCACACAACAAAAGAGCACTACAACCAGCAATACCAACGATTGTAACAAATCCTCTTTTTTTATATCTTAACATATTACGAAGTGTTACTTTTTTAGAGAAACTTAATCTTTTCCAAATAAATTTAAATTTTTCTAAAATAATTCTTTTACCATTTTTTGGAGCCTTAGGTCGCATTAAATTAGCAGGTTTTTCAATTAAAACTTTTAAAACTGTATAAATTGTAGTCCCTAAAATACAAATAAGGGAAATAATAAGACTAGTTAATATAATTGATATATTAATTGGTGTCTTAAAATTTGGAATATTAAATAACATACCATAAATATTGTTAATAAGAAGGGGAATAATAATTACACCTAAAATGCCTCCAAGTAAGCCACCAACTATCGTAGCAATACTAGAAAATAAGATATATTTAAAAGTTATTTCCGTATTGGTAAATCCTAAAGATTTTAATGTACCAATTTCTCCTCTTTCTTCTTCAACCATTCTATTCATCGATATTAAACTAACTAAAATAGCTACCCCAAAAAAGACAATTGGAAATATTTTAGCTAAATTATTAACACTAGTAATATCATCGATGTAATCAGGATAAGTATCATGATCATTTCTATTATAAACATACCATACTGGTTTTTCTAAAGAATTTAATTCCTCTTTAGCATTCTTTATTTCTTCTGCAAATCTTTGTTTTTCTTTTTGATATTCTTTATTATTTTTATTATAACTATTTAATCCTTTATTATATTCTTCTAAACCATTAAGATATTTTTCATAACTTTCATCATATAATTTTTTATTATTTTCATAACTTACTAAGCCAACATTTAGTTTATCATTAAACTCTTTAATATTATTTAAATTAACTAAATTTTCTTTTAAAGTATTTAATAAACTAGTATATTTATTATACTCTAAACTATCTTTATCTAATGTATTTAATAAATATTCTATTTCTTTAATTTTACTATCTAAATTATTAATCTCTATATCAATATTATTTATATCTATATTATTATCTTCTAATATTTTATTTAATTCTAAAGTACTATTATCTAATTCTATTTTAGCGTTATCTAAATTAGTTTTTAATAAATCCAAACTATTTTTAGAATTATCTAATTCTTTTTTACTTTCATCTAATTTATTTTTAGCCCTTGTTAATTCTTTTTTAGCTTTATTTAATTTATTATTACCCTCTAATTCTTCATCTTTTATTTTATCTTCTATTTCTTTATATATTTCTTCATATCTTTCATCTTCTCTATCATCTTTTATTTTATTTAAATAATTATCTACTTTATTTATTTTATCTAAATACTCACTACTACTTGTAACTTCTTCTTTTGTATTATTAATAGTAATATATATACTAGAATAATAATCCATATTAAAACTACTATCTAAAACGAAAGTATAAAAATTAATTGTCCCATTACCAACTTTCGTACTACCCCTGTCTTGATTTAAACGATCATTATTAAAATAAAGACCACTTTTAACTACACCAACTATTTTATATTCTTTGTTTTTTAATTCATCTGTATCTATATTAATGATACTACCCATTTTATAATTAGTTTTATTTAAAAAATTTTCTTCTACTACTATTTCATTATCATTTTCTGGGAATTCTCCTTTAACTAACTTTACAATATTAATATTTTTAGGTAAACTTGAAACATTTATAACATAATCTTCTTCTTTATCTTTAATTAAGACATCTTTAGAATAAGCATATTCTACTTCATTTACATTATCTAATTCTTTTAAGTAAGATAAATCATTATTTGTTAATCCTAAAGTAGAAACAATTTTAAAGTCATAAACATTATATTCATCTAAAAAATTATCTAAAGAATTAAGCATATCCGGTTTAGTCGATTTTAAACCAGCAAAAACAAAAACACCAAGAAAACTCATTACCATTAAAGGTAGGAATCTCGAAAAAGATTTTTTGATAGTTCTAATGCTATTCGTAATTAATCTTTTATTCATTATTACCACTCAATCTCTTCTATATCTTTTGGTTTTTTATTAATAATTATATCTTCTACTTCGCCATTTTTAAATTTAATTACTTTATCAGCCATTTCTGAAATAGCACTATTATGAGTAACTATTACTATTGTCATTTTTTCATTTTTAGAAGTATTGGAAAGTAACTTTAATATTTGTTTACCAGTTTTATAATCTAGGGCACCAGTTGGTTCATCACATAATAAAAGTTTAGGATTTTTAGCTATAGCTCTAGCAATTGATACTCTTTGTTGTTCACCACCAGAAAGTTGAGATGGAAAATTATTTTTACGATTATCTAAGCCAACATTATTTAATACTTTATTGGGACTTAAATGATCTTTACATAATTCAACTGCTAATTCGACATTTTCTAAAGCAGTTAAATTTTGAATTAAATTATAGAATTGAAAAACAAACCCAATATCATTTCTTCTATATTGAATTAATTTTTTACGATTTAATTTGGTAATATCTATTCCATCAATAAATACTTCGCCACTTGTAGCATTATCCATTCCCCCTAAAATATTTAAAAGAGTTGTTTTTCCTGCTCCAGATGGACCAAGTATTACTACTAACTCACCTTTATCAATTGTAAATGAAGTATTATTTAAAGCTTTTATTTCTACTTCACCCATTTTATAAATTTTATTAACATTTTTAAACTCAATATATGCCATATAACCACCTTTTTTATACTAAAATATAATTACTAATGACATATTATATACCATTTTACTTAAAACTACAAATTATTTATTTCTTATTCTTTTTTGCATACTATTTAAATAATCATCATAAAGTTTAAAATCTTTATTATCAGAAAAATCATATTTTTGCGTAGTTAAATATGGCTTTAATAATTTATAAGCATCATCTTTATTGATTCTTATTTCTTTTCTTAATACAATTCCTTTTAAATAAGCAAAAACATAAGCTAAATCATCTTCTATTCCTAAATTAATTATTTCTTCAAATATAAATTCAAGTATTGATTTATCATCATAAAGTTCCATATATTTTCTAATTAAAATTATAAATTTATCATAACTGATTTCAAAATTACTCATAGCAAGTTCTTTTAACATTTTAAAATAATTTATAATAGTTTCTAATTTCCAATCTATATCTATTAAACGATCTAATATATCACCAGAATTTAAATAACCAAATATATCATATACTTTATCTAAAAATAATTGTTCAAATAATATAGGCCCTAATTCATAATATAAATTATTATCATTATAGCCTATTTCTTTTTCTATTACATGTTCTAATTCATGATTAAAATTATTACATAAATCATAGGGATTAATAATTATCATTTTCGCATTATCAATACTAGAATAATGAACATATGATGTTATTCTATCATCTTCTACTTTTTCCACATATAAATTAGAATTCAATTGTAATAATTTTTTAGCATATTTGTATAAATATACAGAATGTTCTTTATAATTTTCTAAAGTTAATTCTTTTACAAATTCTAAATCTATATGAGTTTGATTCATACCCTTAAATTCATTAAAAATATTACTATTATATAAAGTAATTAAATAATCAAAAAGATGTTTAAATTTATTATAATGTCTATGCATTATATTTAACACTTTGTTTTTTACTTTTTCATCAAATACACAATCTTTATCTTCATAATCTACAAACATTTCAAAATTCTTTGCTAAAAAATTTCTATAAACTTTTATATCATACTTAACTTCTCTTTTTAATGTTTCAGAAGTATTTGGATTTATAAGTATTTTATGTCCTTCTGTTATACTTTTTCTTAAATAATCTCTATTAATATGCCAATTATTCATATTTATCCCCCATGTTTTTCTATTATATAATCTTTTTTTAGATTAGTAAACTCTTATTTTTTGTTCAATTTTTTATTAATATTTTCACTTAATTTTAGTAATTGTTCTTTATATGTACGAATATTTGGGAAGGCTTTAATAATACGTTTACCTAAGTAACCTTTATTACCAATAACTTCTTTTACTCGTTTTGTAATTTCTTCTGTTTGATCTTTTTCAGCACTCTTTATTTCTTTTCTAATACTACTAATAACAACACTAGATACAACATTATCAACTAAATATATTATTAATAAGATAATAGCAATTAGATAAATTAATATATTAGGAATTAATTGAATAATTCTATTAAAAAAAGGATTTATAATATACATAATTATTGTACCAAGTAAACCAAAAGGAATAAGATTTTCTAAACATACTCGACCATTAATATTAAACTTTTTATCACTATAATCCCACCATCTTGCTTTAAATATTTTTTCCATTACAAAACTAGTCATATATTCAAGAATAGAACATATGATAAGTGCCATTATAAATAATGTAAGAGGTTCACTTAAATACCTTTTTAACAAAATAATAATTAATAAACAACCATATCCATATATTGGGCATATAGGTCCAATTAAAAAACCACGGTTAACAAATTTATGTTGAGTTACTAATATTAGTAATACTTCCATTATCCATCCTAAAAATGAATATATAAAAAATAATAATATATATATTGCTATTTGTGTCATATTACATCATCCCCATTAATTATAACAAATAATAATATTAATTAAAAGTAGACATATTTTATTTGTTAATCCTTTTTTAAAATGTCAGTATGCGATTTCTTTAAAATGTCAGTTTTCTTATATAAGTTTATATTGCAATTTATTGATAGGCAAATCATTGACAATAGGCAGTAATAATTCGTCATACTTATTGTAATATCTTATTATTAAGATATTACGCCTTCTATAAGAATTGTTACTGGGTTCCTGTTGTCAATGAGGAACTATCAATAAATTCTCTATAGTAAAAAACTGACATTTCTAAAAAATCTTAACAGTAGACATATTTTATTGTATTAAAAAAGTAGACATTTTGCCTACTTTATCATACTTTTAAATACCTAATATCGTTGGCATAACTTCAGATATAAATTGAAGTCCTGAAAATAATTGTAATAAATCGGATTCACGACTCTTTGGTACCCATATATTTTTTAGATAGCAATTAGAAAGTCCAATTGGTTCTGTAGACTCAACATCTAAATATTCAACGTCTCCAAACATTTCTAAATTATAATCAAAATCCCATGTATGAATATATAAGTTACTTATGTATGCATTTTTAAATATATGGTCGAAATTTTCTATATGTGATACATCCCAAGTTGATAAATCTAATAATGAAGTTCTAAAATTATTAAACACATTACTTAAATCAGTGACATTAGTTAAATCCCAATTATCCAATATTAAATCTTCAATATATTCACCATCAATATTTGTAAAAAAGAATTTGTCAACTTTCCATCCACTTAAATCGAGATATGTTAAATATTCTCCAAATATAGATAGAAAATCTTGATCAAATTGGAATATTCCATCCTTATGATTAGTTATATCCCAGTTTTGTATAATTAAATCGTTAGCACTAAAATAAGATGGTGCTGAACCAGATAAAAAGGAAGAGTTTCGTAATTTCCAATTGCTAATATCTATAGTTCCGGCATTTATATCACCAAATAACATACTAAAATTAAAATCAGGTACAGCCGTTATATCCCAATTATCTGCAAGTAAATTAGCAGTTGAAAACTGGTATAATATTCCTTCATTATATAAATTACTGATACCAGAAATTTTCCAATTTTCTATATTTAAATACATTATTTCAGAACCTGTAAATACATCCTCAAAAGCAACTTCATCAGTTAATTCATAATTATTCCATGTTAAATTATCGATTTCTGAAGCATTAAAAATACCAGATAAATAATTAGCACTATCAAAATTCCAATTACTTATATCAATCGATTGAGTAATTATACAGCCAAACATACCAATAAAATCATTAACATTTGAAGTATCAAATTTTTCTAAACCTATTATATTATCAATATAACTATAAGAAAACATACCTGACATATTTGTAACACTAGATGTATTAAAATTACTAACATCAACATTGTCCACTTCTATGCCATAAAACATATTTGCCATATTTGTCACATTTGAAGTATCATAACTACTAACATCTACGCTTTCTGCTTGACTATCTCCAAACATGTAACTCATAGATACTATTGGTTTACCATTTATTGATGTACAAAGTTCAGAATTAACTGGTTTAGTTGAGTTTTTATCTGTTAACATTACTCCCCAGCCATCAATATCTATATCTTGCCAATCATCAAAATAACCTTCTTGCATATATCTATAAGTATAGTCATTATCTATATATGTTACTCCTGGTGATAATTCTCCATCATAATGACAGGCATTAAATTCTATTCTATATGGATTATCTTTTGCTCCCGTTGTTCCTTCTTTTATTATTATGTCTGGGGTTAGATAGAATACTGGGCGGGCAGACTTAAATGTATATACATAATCGTGAATAACATCGCCCGTAGGATGTACATCCCATGCAGTGAAAACGTCGGCGTACGTGGTGAATCCGTGGTGAGACATAGCCCAATCATACACACCACCTCCAGTAACTGATGTATCATTATTATTAATATGAATCCAGCTATTTTGGCAAAGTTTTATTTCTTCTTTATATTGATTTTTTTCTGTATCAAAAACATTATCTTGTAAACAATCAAATCCGTTTTTTTGCACTGCATAATCAAAATCATATACATGCATTAAACCAATTTTTGCATTTATTTTATCATTAAATGTTGCATTAACTTCTTTATAACATGTTACTTTATTAATCACATCATTTTCAAATTTCTCACAAATAACATTATCTTCATTTCTTCTTATCACATATGGTTCTGTATTAGCTACTATTTCAATTCCACCATTATAATAATATGGATTTGCTTCTTCATAATATGGTGCTTCTTTTTGCCCTGTTTCTATTTTGTATATATTTTCTAACTTAAATGATTCTGCATCCCATAGTAATGCTCCGCTTAACCAATTGGTATCAGATATTTTGTTATACCATATTGAATCTTTGCTCAAATAATCATATGTATCGTTTCCTATAAATAAGTTGTCATTATTATCTGATAATCCATTTAATCTTTTATATAAATCACTTTCACTCCATGGTACATCGGCATCAACTGTTTTTTCGTTAACTTCAGTATTTGTATTCCATTCACTACGGAACAAACTATCCCATTGTACTCCTGTATCATTTAATGCTGTCATTTTAATAAGTTCTAGTTGTCCATCATCTGTTATCCCTATTATTCTGTACATGTATTTATCTTCATTTTGTAAACATTCTTCTTTACTACTTGTCCCAAAACATATATAGTTATTTGTTACTTTTTCATATGATCCTTGATACCTATACATCCCTGCTTGGATATCTTCACTTAAAGTTTTATTATTATCATTTTCTCTTAATGCTAATTCTATCTCCGGTATCTTTTTATATATTATTTCTATATTTCCTTCTACACTTGGTATATTTAATTTATAGTTATCATATGTATATCCTATATTTGATAATTCTAATCCATCTAATTTTATTGTTACTCTACTTTTTCCATATTGATTTAAATCTAATTCTAATGTATCTCCCTTTATTATCTCTTGTGGTAAACTACTTGTATCACTTGGAAAGTTTGTATATGTTATCGTATAATATGGTCTAAAGTCAAAGTTTAATAAGATATTATATTTTGTATTATTTGCATCATAACTGCCATCTTTATACTTTATGGTGATATATATATCTTTTTGAGTTCCTCCCTTTGATATCTTATCTTTCATTGTATATTCTCTTAATGTATATTCTAATTTATCATTTAAGCCATCTATAGTATATATTCCCATATCGACATTACCAAAATTAG
>CANRQF010000021.1 GCA_947632715.1 uncultured Bacilli bacterium
AGAATACATTATTTTTTTTACTATAAAAAGTAATTGTACCATAATTTTACATTATTTTTTTATGCGATTGCCATATTTCATATTTGTTTTTTTAATAAAATATGCTAAACTATTGATAGGGATTGATATTTTATGTATCAAATACGTTGATTTTGCGAAAAGTTGTAGATTACTACGTCAATCGCACCAGATGAAATATATACTTGAACTTTTATGGTTCGAGTTTTAATATATAAAAAATTATAATTATTATTAATAAAATATTGTATGAGTTTAGAGGTAAAGTATGGTTTGTAAAAAATGTGGGGTTAAAATAGAAAAAAATTGGGAATATTGCCCAAATTGTAGAGAAAATTTACTAAATGAAAATATTGAGACAAATAAAGAAACAATTATTGAAAAAACTGATAAAGATAAAACTAATTCTATGATTTGTATTTTTGTATTTCTAATAAATATTATTGCTTTATTCACTATGGATCATTATAATGGAATATTTTTTATTTTAGCATTAATATCAATAGTAACAGGTTTTATCAAATACCCAAATAGTAAAATCATTAAAGTTTTATTCTGGTTATTTTTAATAGGAGTAATTCTTTATGTCTTATTAATTATAGTGCTTTTGATTACATGTTTAAATATGATTACTAATTGTGATGTATCTGGTATGTCTAATTTTGGGTGATTTTTGATGTTTAATGTTAAAATTTCATTTTATAGTATAGCTATTTTACTTGCTTTAATTAGTAATATTATAGCAATTGCTTGTTTATATAAAAAATATAATTATAGTTCTAAAGAAATAATATGTTTACTATTGTATGAGAATGTAGGCATTATTGGGGGAGCAAAAATATTATCATATTTGTTATCTTATAGTAAGTTAAAGAATGAATTTAATTTTATAAGTTTAGGATTAACATCTTATGGAGCAGTATTTGGAGCTTTATTATTCATTATATTATTTTGCTTACAATTCAAAAAATCAATTAAAGAAACTTTATTTATATTTATTACTCCAATGCCCCTTATGTATGGTATAGGTAAAATTGGTTGTTTTCTAGCTGGTTGTTGTTATGGCATTAAATATAACGGAATATTTAAAATAATGTATAAATATTCTAGTAGCGCTCCCAACAATGTATATTTATTTCCCGTTCAACTTCTTGAGTCCATTGTTTTTATTATAATATTTATTTATTTGATAATTCAACATAAGAAAAATAAATTTAATTTAAAATCCTTAGGTATTGCTTTTATATTATGTGGTTTTTCTAAATTTATTTTAGATTATTTAAGAATGAGTCATACTAAATTATTTTCTTTTAATCAAATAGTTAGTCTTATATTTGTAATTATTGGTATATGGATATATTTAACATCAAAGAAAAAATATAATAAAAAGATTATGTTATAATATGTTTATTAGGAAAATATTAAAGGAGAAGATATTATGTTGTTAAAAAATTGTATGTATTTAATTATAGTGGTAATTAGTTTACTTTCTATTCCAATTATAATTTATTCAATCAAAAATAAGAATAAAGGAATTTGTAAAAGTATTAAGACAATCAATATTTTCTATATAATTTATTTAATTTTAAATATTGTTGTTATACCAAATGTTTTAAGAATAGATACAGGACTTGAATTTTTACTTTTAGTCTTAATAGCATTTATTGCCATAATAATATATATTATATCTATTATTATATGTTCTAAAAAGATAAAAAAAGATAAAGTTTCTTTTACAAGAAAATCTATATTAGTCATGTTAGTATTAATTGTATTACCTATTTTATTATTTTCATATAGCTTATTAAGGGAATATTATTTAATAACTAATAGTGATATAGTAATAGTATATAAATCTAATGGTAATGGAGGCTTTGGTGATAGTAAAAATTTAGCTTATGCAATTAATGATAATTATATTAAAGAAATTAGTTTAGGAATTGCCATAGGTGATTATAGTTTGGAAAGGTATTTACCTAAAAAGGCACAAAAGATAGATGATATTGAAAATATAGACAATTATAAAGTTTCCCTTAATGAGGAAGAAAATTATATTATAATTTATAAAGATAATAAACTTATTCATAAAGAACAAATTAATCCAGATTATTATAATATTACATTTGATGGTGGTTTTTACATAAATCATGATTAAATCAATGTAAGAAAAGTGGAATATGAAACCAGAATTAAGAAAATTAAAAAAAGAAGATGCTTTAGAACTTGCTCATAATATTGCTGTTGTTTGGAGTACTACATATAAAGGAATAGTAGATGATGAATACTTAGAAAAATTATTTAATAATGAACAAGAGCGAGCAGAAAAAATAAGAAATAGTATAAATGATGATACTAATTATTATGTTTTAACTTTAGATAATAAAATAATTGGATGGGTATATTTTACCTTTGATAGTGAAAAATTAGAGGATGCTTCTGAAATTGAAATATTATATGTTTTAAAAGAATATCAAGGAAATGGCTACGGTAAGTTATTATATAATTTTGCTATTGATAAAATAAAAGAAAAAGGAATCAAAAAGCTAGTTATTGGTTGCTTAGATGGTAATCCTTCTAATAAATTTTATATTCATATGGGAGGAAAATTAATAGATAATTCTTTATTTAAAGGAAAATATTTAGAGAATATCTATTTATTTGAATTATAAAAATTAAAAAAGAGTAGATTTTTGTCTAAATTTCTAGTATAATATGCTTTACGCAAGAGGGGATTTTGGAGTATGTTAGAAAAATTATCAAAAATAAATGCACAAGAAATGCCAGTGATGGTTGGTGAAACACTAGAAAGTGTTGTTTTAAAATTAGAAAAATTTAGAAAAGAAGGTAAAAATTATTTTGCTATCTTTAATGATCAAGTGTTATATTCAGAAGATATTACAATGGATAGTGCCTTTAAAAAGTGTCTTAATATGTCTAGACAAATGTATCTTTATCGATATAAACAATGGCTATTATTAAATAATTTAACTGAAGAAAGTATAAAAACATATGTTACCAACAATTTAGATAAATGGATTAATAAAGGAAAAAAGTATGTAATTAATTCTCGTTATGAAGATTTTGAATTAGTATGTAAAAATTTAGCTAATAACATTTATTCCTATATGGTTATAGAGCAATTCATTAAAATAATGGAATTAATTAATAATAATTTTTATTTTAATGATGTTTTAGATATAATTGATAGTTTTAATAATAATGAACTAAATAATAATATACTATTTGATTTAATTTTAAATTATACTTATATTGGTCCAGATTTTTATACTTATGCTAAACCAATAAATAATTTTGAGTATAAGTATATTGGTTTTATAAAAAAGATTAATAAAAGATTAAAACTAAATAAAGATTA
This sequence comes from uncultured Bacilli bacterium, assembly GCA_947632715.1. Lineage (GTDB taxonomy): Bacteria > Bacillota_I > Bacilli_A > RF39 > UBA660 > SIG200. The sequence goes on from CANRQF010000021.1 coordinate 3,395, forward strand.
TAGTAAAGTATGTAAAGAGTTAATGCGTAGAAAAATAAATAGAATAATAATTTGTGATAATAATAAAAATATTGCTTTAGAAGGTTTAATATTAATAAATAATAATGGTAATTTTGAAGGTATAATTAATAATGAATTTATAGTGAGGGGTAGTATAATAAATTCTTATATTAGTATTGATTGTTATAATACAATAAGTTCTAACATTTATTATGGGGCAAAGCTTAATGAAGAAGATTATTTTGAATGCTATGATGATTTAGATAATGAATGGCATATCTATTTAAAAGATATTAATAAAGATTTTAAAGACGAATTAATTATAGAAAAAAATATAGAAGACTTAAAAAAATCTTTTGAAAATGATGTTAATAAGTCAAAAAAATTGGTTAAGTAGGGGGAAATATGACAGAAATAGAAAAATTAGATAAAAAATTGTATGATTTATTTTTTAATTCTTCATTATCTATAGAAGATGAAGAAAGATGGGTAAAAGTAGCTCAAAGATATTGGAATAAAATAAGAAATAACAATAATATATTGCAAGAAGCTATTAAATTTAAGAAAGATGCTTCAGGCAAAGATGTTTTTGTAGCACCAACTATATGTGACTTTTTACTTTCTGAATTTACAATTACTCCCAAAGATATTTATGCAAAAATGGTAAATGAAATTTATAGTAGTCCAGATTTAGCAAGATTTTCTCTAAATGTAGATGATACGAAAGATACATTTTTATTAATGACATTATGGAACGATGATATTGATTTAACGGAAGAGCAAAAAGCTTTTGCTGTAAGTGAAGCAATGAATCAGTATGGTACAGTTAAATATTTTAAATTAAAAGATAAATTTATGACTCTAATAAATGAAAGTGGTTTACTTGGCGAATATAAAATTGATAATATGGAAATATCTTATAATAATAATTTTGAACATGGCAAAGTTACTGACGATATAAGATATTATATTTTAAGAAATCATAATTGGAGTTTGGAAGAGAAAAGAAATTTAATACTTGACTTTTATATGGAAAATGAATTTCTTGCTAATCTATTACTTTATTGGAATAATCGCGTATTAGTTTTATTAAGTAATGACTTTGATCTTACATTTGATAGTTGTTACAATTTAGATTCTGAATATATTTTAGATTTATATAAAGATAATATAGAAGATGGTGAACAAATTGTTAAAGATATAGAATTATGTAAATTAATTAATTCTTTAGTATTTAGTCCTATACCATATAATGAAAAAACTCGTGAATTTATATATAGTTAAAAGGGTATAAAAATATGTTCTTTTTTATTTACAAAAAAAATGAAATCATTTAGAATTAACTTATAAAGAAGGTAATAAATATGGCATCAACAGTAATTCATATGGCAATAGCTAAATTAGTTAATAAGAAATTAAAAAGAAATGAGAATAGACTTTTAATTGGGGCAATAGCACCAGATATCTCTAAATGTATTGGGGATACAAAAGTAAAAAGTCATTTTTTAGATAACGAGATAGATAATATTCCTAATATAAATAAATTTTTAGATAAATATAAAGATAATCTTAATGATGATTTTGTTATGGGATATTATATTCATTTATATACAGATTATTTATGGTTTAAATATTATTTACCTAGTTTAGAAAATAACAATGTAGTTACTAAATTAGATGGAAAGAAAGTTAAATTAAATGGTAATATGTTAAGTTTATATATTTATAACGATTATACTAATTTAAATATAGAATTATTAACCAAATATAATATTGATTTAGAATTTTTATATAATAATGAATTAATTAATATCTCTAATAAAATTGAAGAAATACCTATAGATAAATTAAATATATTATTTGATGAAACTATTAAAATAATTAGTAAGTCTAAATTAAATAAAAGTTATCTATTTGATATAAAAAGTATTGATAAATTTATAAAGATGGCTACAAAAGAAATATTAGAAACAATAAAATAGTCTAAAAAATGTCTAATTTAATTAGAGAAAATTAATATTCCTAATTATTTGTGATAAAATTAAATTAATAGTAGGAGGATTTATGCAAAATAGTGAGAAGATGTATCATATAGGTTTATCTAAAGAAGATATTGAAGGAGCTAAATATGCAATATTACCTGGAGATCCAGGAAGAGTTGATAAGATAGCTATGTTATTGACTAATCCTAAAAAGATTGGGGAAAATAGAGAATATACTTCTTATTTAGGTGAAATTTTAAACGAAAAAGTTTTAGTAATATCAACTGGTATGGGAGGTCCATCTACTGCTATATGTGTAGAGGAACTAGCTATGCTTGGGGTTGATCATTTGATTAGAGTAGGTACATGTGGTGGAATGCAATTAAATGTTAGAGCTGGTGATATTGTAATTGCTGAAGCTGCCATAAGACAAGAAGGAACAAGTAAAGAATATGTTCCCGTTGAATTTCCTGCTGTAGCTGATTTAGAAATTACTAATGCTTTAGTAGAAGCATCTAAATCACTTGGTTATCCATATCATGTTGGGGTAGTTCATTGTAAGGATTCTTTTTATGGTCAACATAGTCCAGAGAGAATGCCAATAAAAAACGAATTATTAGATAAATGGGAAGCATGGATTAAAGCTGGTGCTCTAGCTAGTGAAATGGAAACATCTTCATTATACGTTGTTTCTAGCGTATTAAGAATTAAAACCGGAGCAGTATTACTTGCTATATGGAATCAAGAAAGAGAAAAACAAGGATTAGATAATGATACTAATTTTGATGTTGAAAAAGAAATAAAAGTAGCAATTAAAGCTATAGAAATATTAATCAAAAATAGAAAGTAAAATGTTGTTGAAAAGCAACATTTTTTTAGATATAATTTATTTAAGGTAGTAGGTAGTATTATGAATAATAAAAGTTATTGTTTTATTAATATTAGAGACTTAAAAATGAAGGATAGAAATACTAAAGAAGTATATAATCCTGTTTTAGCTGCTGCCATTAATAATGTACCATTACAGTATCAGTACATAATTTTAGTTTTTAATTCTAAGTTTAATGGCCCATCATTTTGGTATCCTGAACGTAATGAAATATATGAATTTATGTTTAAACATATCTTTGATGCTTCAAAATCTAAAATAATAAAAGAGAAAGATGTTACTTATGTTAATAATATAAAAAGTGTGTTTTTTAATAACGATATTATTATTAATACTACTTTAGACTTTAAAACCATTGATGATGTTGGACTTTTTTTAAATGATTTAATATTAAATGATTATTTTGATAATTATTATAAAATGCTTCAAGAAATGTTTAAAAATTATCTAATTATTTCTGAAGATGATGAAGAATTATATGAAGATATAGATAGACGAAGAGAAAAGAAATTAATTAGTTAGATTAAATATATTGACAACAAAATGAGAAATAAGTATAATACTTTTTGCTACAAACGGGAGAATAGTGTTATGCAATATGATTTAAAAAAAATAAAGGAATATATAGAATTGTTAGATACAATTGGAAAAGATTATGATTTTGAATTTGAAAGTGCAAGCTTTTTTCATATTGATAAAATAAAACCAGAATTATTTATAAAAAGTAATATTGATGAAAAAGATGCTTTAACTATTATTAATGCATTATTAGAACATGATATTATGCCAGATAATTATTATGATTATACAAAAGATAGTTTAATTGAACTAGCTATTAAAAATAAGTGTTCTGTTGAATTTATAAAAGAATTAATTTTTGCATCTGGAATATATAATTTAGATATTATTGGTATTGCATCCCAATCTTTAAAATTAATGATTGCTAAAGAGTATTCATTTAATGAATTATTTGAAATTATAAGTACCTTTTTTGCATATGGTTATAATTATTTAAACGAAGATGAAAATAATAGTGAAATTATGTGGTACTTTAAAAATAGTTCTAAATATAATATATTAAAATTAGTAAAATTAGTAGATTATGGTAAAAAAGGTTATAAAGAATCAATAGATAGAGATTTATTAACAATGTATAAATATACGGCAGTAAATGCTAAAAATATCGTTAAATATTTACTTCCTAATATTAAAGAACATAATGATAAAAACATTGAATTAATTTGTAGTTTCTTTAAGTGTAACTTAGATAGAACAGTTAAAATATTAAATGAAATTGGGGAAATTGATTTTGAAATTCCCAAAAATTCAAAAGCTTATCATGGTTTAAAAGTGCTTTTAGAAATATTACTAAATAGTTCAGAAATTATATTTCCAGAAGCATTATATAGTTTATTCTGTAGTTTAATCATTCAAAAAGATATTAATTTATTAACTACTATTTTATCTTATTATAAAAGATTTGATTTTGATTTTGATTATTATGGAAAAGCTATGTTAGATACAGCAGTTAATAAATTAAATGAAATGGATATACAAATATTAAAAGATAAATTAAGAGAATATGGATATAGAGAAGATAAAGCTAAAATTAAAAAATATTTAGAACAAATGGAAAAAAATAAATCTAAAATAAATAACGATGATAAAGAAGAAAAGAATAAACCAAATAACATATATGAAGATTTTAAGAATATTGGAAGAATTTTGAATAACATAAATTATCTTAGTATGCCTGGAGTAGGTAGGGAATCTGAATTAGAAAGTGTCTATTTAGGTTTAGCTAGAAGAAATGGTTCAATAATTTTAGTTGGTGAATCAGGTGTAGGTAAAACGGAAATTACTAATCGTCTTGCTTGGCAAATTCAAAATAATAAATGTCCAGATTTCTTAAAGAATAGAGTAATTGTGGAAATATCACTTACAAGTTTAATTGCCGGCTGTATGTATCGTGGTTCTTTTGAAGAAAAGATGAAAGAGGTATTTAATAAAACTAAAAAATATCATGCGATTGTGATTATTAATGAAATTCATAATATTTTTGGATTAGGTTCAGCTTCAGAACATAGTTTTGATTTATCAGAAATGTTAAAAACGGAAATAGAAGAGGGTAATATTCAAGTAATTGGTACTACTACTAAAGAAGAATATGAAAAATATTTTGGAAATAGTGCTTTAAAGAGAAGATTTAAAAAAGTAGAAGTTGAAGAATTATCTGATGGACTATTATTTGGTGTATTTGAAAAAACAATTGAAGATTTATGTAATATTTATAATGTGGATTTTGATTATAATCTTGATATTACTAAACTTATTGATATCATTATTAGAAATACTAAATATAAATGCAGAAAATATAATGATCGTGAAAATAATCCTTCTTTAGGTATATCTATTATTGAAGATGCCTTTGCTTATGTAGTAGTAAATAGTCAAAAAAATATTACCATTGATAATTTTATTGAGGCATTTAATGCCCAAGATCGTATCTATGATACAGTTAAAGAAAGAGCAATAAACGAATTAGAAACACTAAAATTAAATAAAGGCATGAAAAGAGTAAAAACAAATATAATTGATATTAGTTATTTAAAAAGAAATAAATAATTATAAGGAGTAATAAAATTTAATAAGTTATTAGAAAATCATTTACTTTTTAAAGGGTTTTTGATATACTAATACACGAGTAAATTTATTACTCCTTGCTTTATTTAAAGCCGAGTAGACCATAAGGAGGTGGAATGATGACTAATTATGAAGTAATGTTTATTGTTAAAGCAACATTAGATGAAAGTAATTTAAGTAAGATTACTACTGAAGTACAAAAATTAATTTCTGACAATAAAGGAAAAGTTATCGAATTTAAAGATATGGGTAGAAAGAAACTTGCTTATCCAATTAATAAAGAAGTAAGTGGTTTTTATTATTTAATGAATGTTGAAGCTACTCATGAAGTAATTCAAGAATTCGATAGAAAATTAAGAATAAACGAAAATATACTTAGACACTTAATATTAAGAAAAGAAGGCGAATAGTATATGAATAAAGTATTATTAGTAGGAAGACTTACAAAGGATCCTGAACTTAGAACTACGCAAAGTGGTATAGCAGTGGCTAGATTTACTATTGCTGTTAATCAAACTTTTACAAACAGAAATGGTGAAAGAGGAACTGACTTTATTAATTGTGTAGTATGGGAAAGACAAGCAAGTAATTTAGCTAGATATTGTCATAAAGGTAGTTTAGTGTCAGCAGAGGGAAGATTAACTAATCGCAGTTATGATGCTCAAGATGGTACTAAAAGATATGTTACCGAAGTAGTATGTGATACAGTTAATTTCCTAAGTAGTAGGAATGGTGATAATACAAGTGGCAGTGATTATCAACAACCAAGTGGAAATGACTACCAACCAAGTAGTAATGATAATATGGAAATGGCTGATTTATCAGATGATCCTTTTAAAAATTTTAATGAAGAAATCACATTAACAAATGATGATTTACCATTCTAAAAAAGGAGGAATATAAAATGGCAGAATTTTATCGTAAGAAGAAGAAAATATGTCAAATGTGTGCTGGTAAAAGCGTTGATTATAAAGATGTAATGATTATTAATAAATATATAAATGAAAAAGGTAAGATATTACCAAGAAGAATAACTGGCGCTTGTGCTAAACATCAAAGACATATTGCAGAACAAATTAAGTATGCAAGATTTATGGCTTTAATACCATATGTTAAATAAAATCCCAATGGGATTTTTTCTATTTGGAGGAAAATATGCGAATAATTGATTTTAATTTATTATTTGATATTATTAATGATATAAATAATAATGAACCTGTATCAACAAGTTATTTAGTTAATAAATATCATTATAATGAAAGAACGATAAGAAGATATATGCATTATTTAAAAGATAATAATTTAATTAAATTAGTAAGAGTTAGTAATAATAGGAAATGGATTCTAACTATATAGTAGTGAATTTACAAGTTAGATATGATATAATTATAATTACTTAGGAGGAAATATGAAAATTATTTTACTTGAAGATGTTAAAGGAAAAGGAAAGAAAAATGATATTATCAATGTTAGTGATGGCTATGGTAATAATTATTTAATTAAGAATAAATTGGGAGTTTTATACACAAAAGGAAGTAGTAATGTTTTAAATAAAGAATTACAAGAGAAAAAAGAAGAACATGATGAACTTATTAAAAAATTAAATGAGATTAAAGCAAAATTAGAAAATAAAAATATTAAATTTAAAGTAAAAGTAGGAAAAGAAGATAAAGTATTTGGTAATATATCAAGTAAGCAAATATGTGAAAGTATTAAAAAGTTAGGATATGATATTGATAAAAAATGTATCAAAATAGATAATAATATTGATTCTTTAGGAGTTCATAAAGTATTAATTGAACTTCATAAAGAAGTGAAATTTTATATAAATGTTGTTTTAGAGAAGTAGGTGAATTATGGCAAGAAGTATGCCTTCAAATAAAGATGCTGAAATGAGTATATTAGGCATTGCAATTATGTATAATAATTTAATTGATGATATTTGTGATGAAGTTACCACAGATATGTTTTTTGATGAAAAAAATAAAATATTATTTGATGTCATACATGATTTGCATTTTAATAAATTACCTATAGACATTGGAACAATTAAAGATACACTAGAAAAGAAAAAGAATTTAGATAAAGTTGGAGGATTAACCTATATAAGTGAAGTTATTGACTCTGTTATTACTCCTTCTAATTTAAACTATTATATAAATTTAGTAAAAGAAAATTATACAAGAAGAAATTTAATTGAAACAGCAATTAATATTGAAAATAATGCTTATGATGGTGAAGATTTAGGTTTAATATTAGAAGATGCCGAAAAGAATATTTTAAATGTAGCTAGTAGTAGAACTGTTAAAGAATTTGTTCCCTTAAGTGAAATATTAAGAAGAGCACAAGCTAAATTAGAAGAACTTGCTAAGACAAAAAAATTAATTACAGGACTTGAGACGGGATTTTATGATTTTGATCGGAAGACAACGGGATTTCAACCTGGTGAATTAATTATTTTAGCAGCTCGTCCTGGTATGGGAAAAACAGCCCTTGCCTTAAATATGGCGACTTATGCTGCTACTACTACAGATAAAGCTGTTGCTATATTTAATTTAGAGATGCCAGCTGAACAACTTGTAAATAGAATTATTAGTGCTCAAGGTGGTATTGATGGCTATAAACTTCAAACAGGTGCTATGCAAGATAAAGATTGGAAAAGATATAATGAGGCAATGAATACTCTTGCTGAAACTAATTTATATATTGAAGATAATTTAAATTTAACTGTATCCGAAATAAGAGCAAAATGTCGAAGACTTGCAAATATGGAAAAAGGTCTTGCTTTAGTAGTTATCGATTATTTACAACTTGTAACTACTGGTAATAAGAGAGTGGAATCAAGACAAGTTGAAGTATCAGAAATATCAAGAAGTTTAAAGACTATGGCATTAGAGTTAAATGTTCCAGTTATTGCCTGTGCCCAACTTTCCAGAAGTGCTGAAAAAAGAGAGAGCAATATGCCAATGCTTGCTGACTTAAGAGAGTCTGGTTCAATTGAACAAGATGCTGATATGGTATTATTTATTAATCGTAAAGATTATTATAATCCTAAAAAAGATGCTAGAGAAAATATAGTACCAGCTGAACTAGTTATTGCTAAACATCGTAAAGGAACACTTGGTACTATAGATTTATTATTTGAACTTAATATGAGTGCATTTAGAAATATGGCTAAAAGTGAGGATGAAGTATAATGAAAGGTAAAGATATATTTATTGTAACTGTAATGTGTGCAGTAGTAATTGTTATCTATTATTTAAATATAGGTTTAAATAATAATGATAATATAAATAATGTATATAATGTTTATTTAAATGGTAATATAATTGGTAAAATAGATAATAAAGATGAATTATATGCCTTAATAGATCAAAAACAACAATCTATTAAAGATAAATATAATGTTAAAAATGTTTATCCTCCAAGTGGTCTACAAATAGTAGAAAATTATACATATGATAATACTTTAAATAATATAGAAGAAATATATAATAAAATAGAAGAAGAACAAGATTTTACTATACCTGGTTATGAAGTATCTGTATCACTTAATGGTGAAGAAAAATTTAAATTAAATTTATTAGATAAAGAAATATTAGATGAAGCAATTAAAGAATTTATCTATGCCTTTGTTGATGAAGAAGATTTCCTTGATTATATTGAAGGATCATCTTCTTCTTTAGAAGATGCTGGTTATAGTTATAGTGAAATGAGTATTTTAGAGAATATAACTATTAGAGAAAAAAATATAAGTGTTAATGATAAAATATATGAAAATAGTGAAGAATTAGCTCAAGATTTATTATTTGGATTTAATCATGAAAAGAAAAGCTATACAGTTAAAGAGGGAGATACTATTGAATCAATATCTGAAAATAATGATCCGCCATTAAATACCCAAGAGTTTTTAGTGGCTAATCCAAAATTTACTAGTAAAGATAGTTTACTTACAGTGGGTGACGAAGTTAATATTACTCTTATTAATCCAGAATTATCTTTATCTTATGTAATGCATGAAATAAAAGAAGTTGAAGAACCATATGATAAAAAGATTGTTAGAGACAATACTAAAGATCCTAATTTCTCTGAAGTAACAACACCAGGTGTTACTGGTCTTGCTCTTCAAAGAAGTCATTATAATGTTGTAAATGGTGAACCAAGTAATGAAGTAGTAATTGAAGAATATAAAGTTATAAGACAAAAAGTTGATCAAGTTACGACTAGAGGTGTAAGTAGACCACAATATAGTACTCAAACATATGAAGGTGTTGGTTCTGGTTGGAAATGGCCAACTAATACACCATACATGGTAACAAGTGAATTTGCACCAAGATGGGGAAAATATCATAATGGTATCGATATATCTGGTACTGGTCGTGGTTCCAATATATATGCTGCTAATGATGGTTTAGTTGTTTATGTATTTACTGGTTGTCCGAATGAAGGATATTATGGAAGTAGATGTGGAGATAGTTATGGAAATCATGTTATAGTAAGTCATGGTGATAATATTTATACATTGTATGCTCATATGTTAAGTAACATACCAGTTAAGTTAAATCAAGAAGTTAAACAAGGTCAAATCATTGGTTATATGGGTAGTAGTGGTTCATCAACTGGTATTCACTTACATTTTGGCCTCTCTGTAGGTATGCCATTACATGGTGGTACTTTTAGAAATCCAAGGGAGTTATTCAGATAATGAAAGTATGTGTTATTGCCAGTGGTTCTAAAGCTAATGTTACTTATATTGAAACAACAAATCATAAAATATTGTTAGATATGGGTAAGAATAAAACATATATAGTCAATGCTTTAAAATCGATTGGGGTTAATCCTAAAGATATAGATTTAATATTAATAAGCCATTTACATAATGATCATATTTCGGCTTTAGAAAGTTTTATTAAAACTTATAAAACCACAGTATATATGCCATTAAAGATGTTTCAAGCTTTAGAAAGTATTAAAGATTATCCCCATATAAAAATATATGATGGCGAAGAAATTATTTTAGATGATATTAAAATATATGCGATAAAATCTAGTCATGATGCCATTGATTCAAGAAATTTCATTATTGAAGAAGGAGATAAATCTGTTGTTCAAATTACCGATACCGGTTATATTAAAAGTAAATATTTTAAATTATTAAAGAATAGAGATATGTATCTTTTAGAAAGTAATCATGATATTGAATTATTAACCCATGGTCCTTATCCAGAATGGTTGAAAAAAAGAATTCTAAGTGATGAGGGCCACTTATCTAATCAATCTGCTGGCTTTTATCTATCTAAATTAATTGGGGATAAAACCAAAAAAGTTATGTTAATGCATTTAAGTGAAACGAATAATAATCCAAAAGTAGCTCTTAAAACTGTTAAAGAATCTTTAAAAGAAAATGAAATTAACTTTAAAAATATAGAGTGTGCTAGCCAAGATATTATTAGTGAAGTGATGAATGTATGATTAAAATAATTTGTTTTGGTAAAATTAAAGAAAATTATTTAAAAGAATTAATTGATGATTATAGAAATAGAATTAATAAATATCATAAATTAGAAATTATTGAATTAAAAGATAATGATGATATAAATAAAGAAAAAGAAGAATTATTGAAAGTTATTAATTTTAACGATTATAATATTGCTCTATGTATTAATGGTAAATCTTATGATAGTATAGATTTTGCTAAACATTTAGATAACCTATTTATAAATAATAGTAATATAACTTTTATCATTGGAGGATCTAATGGTATAAAAGAAGAAATAATAAATAAATGTGCAGAAAAAATAAGCTTTTCTTCATTTACTTTTCCGCATGGTTTATTTAGAGGTATCTTACTTGAACAAATATATAGAACATTTAAAATTAATAATAACGAACGTTACCATAAATAAGGAGAATAAAAATGAGAAGAATTAATGATTTAGTTGAAGTTAAAAAAATATTGTTTGATCTAGCATTTTTAGAAAAAGAAAAGTATGAAAAATGTCAAAATAGTTTATTAGAATTAATGGAAATTCAAAATAATCTTGAAAAAGGAAAATTAACAAGATATGAAGAAAAATATTTTTATGAATTTCATCGTTTAGATATAGATTCAAGAAATATAGGGGATTATTTAAGTATTATTCATAGTGATATTCTTATTTTAAATACTAAAATGGATAATGTTTATGCAAGAAAAGAAAGATTATTTCATGCTGCTAAAATAATTCAAGCATATCAATATATTAATAATGAAACAACTAATTTAATAAAAAAAGAATTACTAGATTTATGTATATCTAATGAAGATTTAATAATAATTATGGAAAAAATAAGAATACATAATCGTAACTTCAATAATAGAGAGAAAAATTATCCAGAAAGTAAAAACTTTCATCAATTAATCGATTTATTCTCATTTGGTTATGAATATATACCAGTTGATGAATATATAAATAGTGATAAAGAAAGATTAGATAGAGAAGTAGATAGAATTTTTACTACTTTAGACTCTAATACTTTCGATGTAGCAATGGATAATTTGGATTTAGATGAACATTATAGTGCTAAAGAAGAAAAATATATATATGGTAAATTATTAAAGAAATATCAAACAATCATGATGGAAACAATTAAATTATTAAAAGAAGAAAGAGATTTTTATTTTGATAAAGAAGTATTATTTGAAATAAAAAATGATTATTATAATGCAATGCGTAGATATTTCTTTGTAAGAAAACTTTATGATAATGTTAAAGAAGATAAATATGAAGAAGAATTAGAAGATGTAGTAGAATTTGATAATACTAAAGAAAATAAATTATATTATAGTAGTAACTCTTCAGAACCAGATAAATGTTTCTTTGTAAGAGATTTACTTGGGGTAAGAGAAGAAGCTTTAGAAGATGTTCAAAACTTGTTATTAGATTTTAAGAGTAATAATTTAAGAACGGGTAGTTTAAAGAAATTACATGATACACCAGAATTTGAACTTAGAGATGACCAAGTAAGAATAATTCTTCGTAAATTAGATAATTATTGTTATTCAGTTTTAGGAGTATTTATTAAAAAGAGTAATAGAGCTTATGATGTTTTAGATGGTATATATAAAAGACCGGATGCTGTAATTGATGATAAATATTCAGAAGCAGTAGAAAATTATTATAATGATTATATAGATGAAAATAAGAGAAAAGGTTCTAGATAATATTAGTAGGAGGGTTTATAAATGAAAAAATATGCTGCAAGTAAAGTTGCCGTTGCAGTTATCGGAAAAAAAGTGCTTGATAGTTTGTTAATATTATCTGAGTATAAAAATGAAAAAGAAGTAAAGCCAAGATATAATGAATTAATTGAAAATGGTATAGAGTTGTATAAAAAAGCTAATGATAAAGAACAAAAATTACAACGAATAAAGGATTAATATGATAGGTAATGATTGGGATGAAAAATTACAAGTAATTGAAAATAGTAATGGTTTTAAGAATTTTATGAAAATAATTGATGATAAGTATAAGACAAGTACGATTTATCCACCAAAAGATTATATTTTCAATGCTTTAAAATTAACTAGTTATAAAGATACAAAAGTAGTTATCATGGGGCAAGATCCTTATCATGGTGAAGGTGAAGCTCATGGCCTTTCCTTTAGTGTTCAAAAAGGTATTAAAATACCTCCATCACTGCAAAATATATATAAAGAGTTATATAATGACTTAGGTATACCTCCCAAAAATGATGGCGATTTAACGAAATGGGCAAAAGAGGGCGTATTACTACTTAATGCTGTTTTAACTGTTGAAAAAGATAAACCAGCGTCTCATCGTAAATTAGGTTGGGAACTTCTTACTGATTATATAATTAAATTATTAAATCAAAAAGATGAACCAGTAGTGTTTATCTTATGGGGTAATTTTGCTAAAGAAAAGCAAAAATATATTACTAATCCTAAGCATTATGTTATAACTAGTGCTCATCCATCACCATTTTCTGCAAATTATGGTTTCTTTGGTTCAAAACCTTTTTCTAAAACTAATAATTTCTTAATTAAAAATAAAATAAAACCGATTGATTGGAGTTTTTAAAATTCTCCATCATCGGTTTTATTTGTATTATAATAACTTCTTGGTTTATGTTTACTTATTTTTCCTATAATATTATATGGTATGTTCTTAAGTAAAGTATTTGATTTTAAAGCATTTTGATTAAATAAGTTTTTAGCAGATGTTAATGTTTCATCTATTTCTCTTAAGTTTTTAATTGCTTTATTAAATTCAGTATCTTTATTTAATTCATCATAATCACTACTTAATTCATTTATTAGTTTAATAGCTTCATCTAATTTTAAATCTTTTTCAATATTACTTATAATCATGTCATCAGTTGAAATATATTCTTTTAAATATTCTTTTTTACTAGTTATTTTTTGAATTATCCCATTAATATTTACTATAACTTTTTGTTTCTTTTCTAAATTTTCTTCAATTATTTCTTCTGCTTTTACCATTCGATCTTTAAATTGACTTAATTTACTAGTACAACTAAAATAAATTAATGCTAAACCAGCTCCTAAAGCAATGATAACTAATATTATTAACAATCCATTCATATTTAATCTTTTCTCCTTTTTATTTTTTTCATAATATTACTACCTACTATTTCTTCAATCTCTTTTTTATTTAAGAAGTAATAAATAACTAATAATATTATACCTATAATACCTAATAATAATATTAAATATATTCTATTTACTATGTTATTAATTATACCACGATATATTAAAGATAAAAATATCATAAGAATATAAACTAATAATAATTTAGGAATTTTTTTAAGAGTATCTTCATAACTTAAATGATATTTAAATTTTAATACAAATAGAGGAATAATTAATGATGTTAAATAACCAAGTATTGTTGATGTAATTGCACCATAATATGGATAAAGATGCCATTTATTAAATAATAATATTAATGGTACATCTAAGAATATATTTACGATTAAACCACAAAAGATAGATACATAAATTAATTTCGATTTATTTAATCCTTGAACACCATTACATATAAGAATATATAAAGCATCAACACCAGCAGTTATTATTGAGTATTTTAATATTATTGGTCCAAATTTATTTTGCGTTCCAAAAAAGATTGTCCATACTTCTTTAGAAAAAATACTAATAAATATTGCTAAAGGAAGTGCTACATAAAAGAATATTTGTAATGATTTATTAAATATGGAATTAACACTTTTTAAATCACCTTTTGTATTACTCTTTGTAACACTTGGTACTAAGCTTATGGCAATACCTGTAGCAATACTTGTAATTATTACATTTATTTTACTACCCCATGTAGTAAAGACACTTATAATGGCTTCAATATCATCTGAATTTAATCCAATCATATTAAGTCCTCGATTAAGAAGAATCATATCAGTAGTATTATATAAGTTATTAGCACCATTTAATATAATAAATGGTATTGCATACATAATTATTTTTTTAATTATTTCTTTTCTTTCTTCTTTATTTAAATTACTGGTATCTACTTTCTTTTCCCTTTTTACTTTAAATAATTTATTGGCTAAATATAAATATGCTACTAAAGCTCCTGCAGTAGCACCAAAAACAGATATACCAATCGCTGTTTTTAAACTTAAATGAAATACTTTAAGTGTTAAAAAACTTCCACCAAGTATAACAGCTACTCTTACAACTTGTTCTATTACTTGGCTTAAAGATGGAGCACTTATATAACCATGACCTTGAAGATATCCTCTGCTAATTGATAATATTGGTACTACTAAAATAGCAAATGATACACATCTAAGAACAAATGTTATATCAGCAATTGTATTACCTTCAATCATATCTCCTTTTATAAATAAAGCAATTTCTTTAGCAAAAATAAATAATATTAAAAATAAAATAATAGATATAATTGTTAATACTTTTTTAGCTACTTTAAACATGTATTCTTTTTCAACAGTTTTATTTAAAGCATTATATTCACTAGTAAGTTTACTTATAGCAAGAGGTATACCAGCAGTAGATATAACTAAAAATAAATTATATATTTGATAAGCATATCCATATAATGCGCCACCTTTATCACCAACTAAAGCATTGAAAGGAATAGCATAAATAATTCCTAAAAATTTTGATAAAAAGATGGCTAGAGTAGCAATAATTGCTCCTTCCATAAATCCGCTTTTCTTCATTATTAACACCTACATCTATTATATTGCAAAATAAAAGAGTAAGCAAGAAAATTCTTGACACTCGGGGGGGGTATTATATAATTATATTATATAAAAAGGTAGGGTTAAGTTATGAAGAAAAAAA
>CANRQF010000022.1 GCA_947632715.1 uncultured Bacilli bacterium
AGATAAAAAATTACTACTTTATTATAGATTTATATAGAAGTTCTAAGATTAAAAAAATTGTTGGTAACTATTTAGTTATCAACATTTTTAAATGAAAAAAAGGAATTAAACTCCCTTTTTAAATTTTAATAATTTATTCTATTGGTAATATAATAAATTTAATGAATTATTAAGTGTTGTACCAGTAATACTATAACATGCCATTGATGCACTATTTTTGTCATAAACAAATTGTTGTGGTGCTGGATCACTTGTACCAGCTGCTACATAAACATGAATTCTAACTTGAGAACCATCTGGAATAGGAGAATCATGTAAAAGATCAACAGTACGTTCTGCAAATTGTAGAATATCACGATAACCTTCTGTAAACCAACTCTTCCATTGAGCTTCATAACTTATATCACCTTTATCATCTGTTTGTTTTTCTCTGTATTCTATAACTATTTGGGCTACAAAACCACCACCATTAATAAGTTTAAAATAACGAACTGTATTCATATATTAATCCTCCTTTGTTAAAGATACAGCATATTGGTATAATGCATCAAATTCTGAATCAAATACTGGTGATAATAAAACATTAGGAGTTTTTAAAGAATTTGATGCTCCATTTAATCCTACAACAGTTTCATTATCATCTAAAACCCATGGACCACCAGAACAACCAGTTAGCATTTTATTACCTTGTATTCGCCATAAATTGTTATTACCTTTAATAGCTGTTCCATTAATAAATGCCATTTGAGCTCCTTCAAAGAAATTTCCAGGATATCCAAAAGCTGTAATATTTTTATTTGAAATATCCATATTAGCAGCATATTTAAGAGGTGTTACATTAGAATCTTTAGTCAAGATTGCAAATGCATAATCCCATTTTCTAGTTTTTTCTTTAGTCCAATTATCTTTTAAAACAATTTTTTTAAAGCTAATATCTTCTGCTGAAAATTCACCTTCATAACATCTAGAGAAAAGGAAATTTTCGGCAATATCTCCAGTTTTACTATCTTGAACACAATGTGCTGCGGTTAATAGTATATTATTTTGACCTACGATACATGCACTACCTACATAATCTTTATTATCTAATGTAAAAAATAATTTTCCACCTGCTTCAAATGGTCTTTTAGTTAAATCTGCTTGTTTGGGATCAGTAGTAGCTATGCCATTATTAGCCCCTTCTCCAAGTGCCAAAGTAAGTTCTGGTTCTAAGAATGCATCTATTGAAATTGCATTCTGTTTTCTTTCAGGTGTCCAATAATTTATAATTTGTTCTGGTGTCAAATCTAAATTATCTAATTCAAAAGTGTTGGTATTTGATAAATTATCATTCATTTTTTCCTCCTACTATTTATCATAATTTAATTATATCTCATGAATTAAACAAAAAGCAATTTTAAAGGTTAAAGATAGTAAACTAAATGTGAAACAAAGATAATAAAGTTAAAGTAAAAAGCAGCAAAAATTTATTAAATATATTTTTTGTTATAAAAAATAGTACTCAATCTGTTGTTAGATTAAGTACTCTAACTAAATTATAGGGTGAGTACTCAACATCGCAAAGTTAAGTATTTTCCATTTTTATATTATGTAATTTTTCTTGCTAAACACATAATACCATAAAAATTAATTATTGACCAAATAATACAAAAATTTCTTCATTATATAAAATAGAAAATATTAAATAAATGTTATTATATATGAAAATGTCCGTTGCCAACTAATTTAGTACATTATATAATTAATTTAGGAACATTTAATAAGTTGGGTGGAGCCAAACTTCTAAAAAGAGGGGAGGCGATGCTATGAACAAGAAGGATTTTTTAATTCTATCTTTAGTAATAATTATCTTCCTTTTATTATTTTTACTATTTATAGTTTTAATATAAAAGAAATCCACCTAACTCAATTAGCTTGATTTAGGTGGAACCAAAACTTATTGGCAACACTCAACATGCGATATTAAATGTTCCTTTTTTATTTTATGCAAATTTTCTTGCTAGATACATAATACCATAAAATCATCATTTAAGCAAGTTTTCACAATATTGGAGCGTATAGATACTTGCCCCAATTTAATAATAGGTAATAATTGTTACTAAGTGATAAAATTTTATTACATTTTTTATCTATTCTCTTGTTTTATAATATAAATTTATAGTATGATTTATACAGGGAATATCAGTTGTTGGATGTCTACCTCCAATCTAAAAGAAAGGAGGTTTGAAAGAAATGAAAAAACGAGAATACATTATTTGCATTCTTCGCCTCATCTCTCTCATTTTACTACTCCTAATCATTTTGATTATAGTAATAAAAAAATGACATCTAATCTTTAAGATTAAATGTCAAGCTAAATTAATTTAGGTAGACATTCAACTTGTGAACTGAATGTTCCCTTTTTTATTTTATGCAAATTTTCTTGCTAAATACATAATACCATAAAATCAGTATTTAAGCAAGTTATCACAATATTGGAGGAGCCGGCCGGATTTGAACCGGCGATGACGGTGTTGCAGACCGGGGCCTTACCACTTGGCTACGGCTCCAAATAAATTAATTAACATAATTAATTTTACCTTAAAATACTTCGCATGTCAATTAATTGTTAGATAATATATTTTATGATTATAGTTGTTTATGTTTTACTATTTCTAAAGTTTTAACGTATTCATAATTATAACCAAAATCAGGAAAATTTATTAAAGATAGAGGATTATCACTTATATAAATATTATCTTGTAAACCATGTTTACATGACCAAAGACCATCTTTATTTTGTCTTACAAAATGATATAGATTATTAGTATAATCGTAAAATATAGCTATTTTATAACCATCATAGTTTAATTCAGAATTAATAGTACTATCATAATAATTGATATTTAAATATTTTAAATCAGCATATAGACATTCTAAAAATGTTTCAAGTGATGTATTATCTTCTTCAATAAAAGGTTTACTTCCTATGGAACCAACATCGATTGCAAAATTATCATCAGTAATTTTATTAGAACAATAATTAATTACTTTAGGTGTCTTAATATTTAAGACATAAAAATAACAATTATTAATTGAATGCCATTTTTGATAACTTTCAGGAATATCATTATAAATATTAATATATAATTTAATGTATTTTAAATATAAATTTCCTATTTTTTCTTCGATATTTTTATTATTACAACAATTTAGTAACATTTGTAATTCTAAAAATAATAATTGTAATTTATGCATATTAACCTCTTTTTCGTAGTATTATACACTAAAAAATATAAATTACAATATTATAAAAATTGAAATAGTGTATAAATTATGATAAAATAGGCTTTGTTGGAGGGTTTTATGAATTTAGAATTTAAATCAAATAAAGATATAACGGAAGTAAAATGTGATAATGGTGAAATAAAAAATATAAAGACTAATGATAACTTATACGATATTTTAACTATAGAAAATATTATTGAATACCTTACTAAATTAAAAGATGATGAAGAAAATAATAAAATTAGATTAAATAAAGATTTAAAAAGATCTAGATTAGGAAAAATATTAGGAACTATACTTTCTGGATTTGTAAGTATGTTATCTTGCTTAGCATTTCTTTATATATTCATTAATCCTATATATATCTTATCTTTCATTATATTATTAATTGAACTAGGAGTATCTGTGGTAATTACAGATGATCATTTTACTATAAATAAATATGTAAAAGAAGATATTAATAGAAATAAAATTAATCTAGAATATTTAGAATATAAAATAAATTATGCTAAAAATTTATTAGATGAATTTAAAAGAAATAGTAATTATATAAATATAGAAGATAAAAAGCCACATAAATTAGATGTTAATATAACAAATATTTATAAAGACCAATATTATATGTTTGATCGTTTATCTTTAAGTGCAGTTGATTCTAAAAAAGATGAACCATTATGGCAAGCATATGAAGCTGATTTTAATCAAGATGAGATAAATATAGTAAAAAATGCTAGAAAAAGGATTTTAAACAAAAAGTAAAATAATATAATATTTTATTGTATTATTATTTTTAAAGACATATAATTATAATAAGGATGATTAATTATGATTGATGATATAATAAATTTATTGGATAATTATGAATTTGATAAAGAAGAAAAAGAAGAATTCTTTAGTTTTATAATACCTATAATTTCCCATGAAGAATTTGTTAAAAGATATAATGCTTTAGAATATCCTCATCATGATAATATTAGTTTGGGTTATCATATTTTAAGTGATGCTATGGTTACATATAAATTAATAAAAAATAATGATAAATATCAAGATGCTGATTTAAAGACCGCGGTTATAATTGCTATGTTTCATGATTTATATGAATTACCTTGGCAAAATTCAAAAATTAAAACTAAATATTTTACAAATAAGCATGGATTTAGACATCCAATTGAGGCAGTAATTAATGCCATAACTTGGTATCCAGAATATTTTAAAGATAATCAAACAGCAAGAATTATTATAGATGGTATTATTCATCATATGTATCCATTTCCAGTTAAATGTGCAAGTAAGGATATGGAAAAATTAGAAATAAATAATTTAAAAGTATATAAACAATTGTTACCTAAATATAAAAATATGATTATAGATTCTAGTAATAGAAATAGAATATTATCATTATCACTAAGTAAAAGCAAATACTTAGAAGGTAGAATTGTGTCTAAAGCTGATAAACAAGTATCATTAGGTAAAGAATTAAAATCAATTAATAGTTTACAAGCTTGTATTACGGGAAGAATTCGTTATAAATAAAAGGCTCATTAAGAAGCCTTTTTTCCTTGGTAAGTATTTCTTTTTACCATTTCTTTATCTATATCATTTAATACACAAAATTTTTTAAGTAGCCAATCAGGAGTAATTAATTCTTCTTTTACAGGATCACCAGTTATTCTTTCAATTACTATTTTTTCATTTAATAATTCTAACTCAGATACAACAATATCTATGTATTCTTCTTTCGTTAAGATATGAAATGGTTTCTCTTGATATATACTAGCAAGTTCTGTATCTTTTGATATATATAACATATGTATTTTTATGCCATCAATATCTAAATTGTTAAGTAACCTAACTGTATTTAACATATCTTCTTTAGTTTCATAGGGAAGCCCATTTATAATATGAACTACGACAAATATATTTCTTTCTTTTAATTTTTTTACACAATCAATAAATGTTTGAACATCATGCCCTCTTTTAATAAATTCTAGTGTTTTATCATTACTACTTTGAAGTCCTAATTCCACAGTTAAAAAAGTTCTTTTATTTAAATCATCTAAATAATCAAGTACTTCATCACTTATCGCATCTGGTCTTGTGGCAATTGATAAACCCACAACTTTATCTTCATTTAGTAAACTTTCAAATAATTCTTTTAATTTATTTAAAGGTGCATATGTATTAGTACCAGCTTGAAAATAAGGAATATATAGACTATTAGGCCATTTCTTTTCTAATATTTTAATATTATTTATAAATTGTTCTTTAATTGATTCATCACTATTAATAATATTAGCTTTGCTATTAAATGAACAATAAATACAGCCGTTACCATGTACTTTATTTGGACAACTCATATGAGCATCAATAGGTACTTTGAATACTTTATTATTAAATTTATTTCTTAAAAAATAATTTAAAGTATGGTATCTTTTATTATCTAAAGTATATTTAAACATAATGCACTTCCTTTATCAAAACTAATATAACTAAAAATATATTATAATGCAAGAGTTATTATAGTAATTAAACAAATAAATAATAGACTTTAAAAGTTAAATTTGTTAAAATAATGCATAGGTGATTCAATGTGCTTGTATATGGAAGAAATGTTTTAAAAGAAATTGATAAAAAGAAAATTAACAAAATCTTTGTAAGCAGTAAAGAATTAATACCATATTTAAAGGAAGCAAAATTGAAATTTGATTTTGTACCAAAACAAAAATTAGATAAAATGGTAAATGGCAATCATCAAGGAATAGTAATTGATATTTTAGATTATGATTATTATGATATTGATGATATAAGTGGTGATTTTGTTGTTATGTTAGATCATTTAGAAGATCCTCATAACTTTGGTGCCATTATTAGAACTTGTGAATGTGCCGGTATAAAAGAAATAATTATACCTAAAGATAGATCCGTTAAAGTAACAGATACTGTGGTTCATGTTAGTACTGGTGCAATAGAGTATGTCAAAATAATAATAGTAAATAATTTAGTAAATGCTATTAATAAATTAAAGGATAAAGGATATTTTATTTATGCTTCTGAAATGAAAGGTAAACCATATGATGAAGTATCTTATAATGATAAGAAAGTACTAGTTATTGGTAATGAAGGAAGTGGTGTAAGTAATATAGTTCTTAATAATAGTGATGAAGTAATAAGTATACCAATGAAAGGAAAAATAAATAGTTTAAATGCTAGTGCAGCCTCAGCAATACTTATTTATGGAATGATGAACAATGATAAATAATGATATAAAAGATACTAATGATAGCGAACTTATAATGTTGTATCGTGAAGAAGATGAAACTGCTAAGAATATTTTATATATGAAATATAAATTTATAATCGATTTATTAATAAAAAAGTATAATCCTATATTAAAGACATTGAATACAGATTACCAAGAGATATATAGTGAATGTTCAGTTGGTTTTAGTGATGGTTTATCTTGTTATAAAGAAGATAAAGATGCATCTTTGGCTACATTTATAACAGTATGTATTGAAAGAAGAATAAAGGGTATTATTAAAAAATATAGTCAAGCTAAGTATAAATCAGTATTAAATAGTTATTCACTAGATTTTATGTATGATGATGGTTTATCTTTAATTGATGTAATTAGTGATGAGAATAAATATGATCCTCTTGTTAATATGACCGATAATGAAAATTGTGAAGAATTAATACAAGAAGCTAAAAAAATATTAACTAAAAATGAATGGGATGTTTTTATTTTAATGATAAAAAATTTTAATTATCAAGAGATAGCGAAAATATTAAATAAGAAACCAAAACAAATAGATAATGCTATGCAAAGAGTAAAAATTAAAATTAGGAAAGTTTTAAAAGAAAAAAATGAAAATATTGACAAATAATAAAATAGTTTTATAATACTTATTACTAAAGGAGAATGATGAATGCTAAATAAGATTTATCAAAAAGAATTAAAAGGGTTGATTGAAGAAAGAGATGAAGCAGAAAAAACTTTAAAAGATCTTAACAGAAAGATAAGCGATACTTATGACAAAATAATAAAAAAATCATGTATGGGTGATGAAGAATATGATATTATCATGAAGTTATTAGAACATTATGATGGTGATCATTGGGAAATTTCTTATAATTATAGTGATGATGGTGACTATAAGTATCAATATTTTATTAATGAAAAAGGAGAACATAAACATCTTGGTAGTATAGAAGTTGATGAATATTCTGTACCTGGTGGACACCTTTCTTTCCATTTTTATAGAAACAATTATTATGCTAAAGATAAAGATATTAATGAAAGATTAGAAGTTGCTCCAGATCTTCCTGATTATATTCAAGATTTTATGGATATTGTTATTGAATTTGGTTTAAACAATATTAAATTAAAAAAAGAAGAATTAGAAAATTTATATAATTATTTTATAGAAAATTATGATAGAGAAACTAGAGAATTTAAAAATAGTTTAGAAAATGAAGAACAATACTCTAGAATATTAAAAAAATAAATAAAAGATACGAGCAATCGTATTTTTGTATGCTCAAAATATCACATATAATAAAAACATACAACACAAATAAATTTTTTAAAAGAAAAAATGTGTAAAATATTTACAAACAAAGGGAGTTTTGATATAATTTATCTATAATAAGAGGGAGTGAGTCTGAATGTTGACTACTGAAGCAACAAAATTATTAGATAAATTATATAATTTACGTGGTGAAAATAGCGTAATTCTTTCTAAAATGGAAAAAGAAAAAAGAAGTGCAGTGGAAACAAGAGAAAGAACCACTAACGAAAAGCAAGATTTACAAGAAAATATTTCTCGCTTAACGGAAGAAGAGAGAATTCTTGGTGATGAGGGAGAAAAACTAATATCAGCTTTAAGCCATATTAGAACTGATGAGTTTAAGCATGTTATTGATAAATTAAATATAGATTTTAATCCTGATAGAATTAGTGATGAAGTTAATTATTCATTACCTATAACTATTCAAAAAGTACAGCAAGAAATCAAAAAAGCTAAAGATGAATTAGTTGAAGTAGAAAGTGAAATGAATAGTGCTATTGCTACAATTGAAGAATTATCTATAAGAAAAGATGAAGCATTAGAAAATCAAGCGCGTTTAAATGAATATTTTGAATTAGCATTAAATGGTAATATTAATATTACAAGAGATTCAATTA
This sequence comes from uncultured Bacilli bacterium, assembly GCA_947632715.1. Taxonomy (GTDB): domain Bacteria; phylum Bacillota_I; class Bacilli_A; order RF39; family UBA660; genus SIG200. Next base: position 8,456 of record CANRQF010000022.1, read on the forward strand.
CTTCACTTTTAGAAAAATTTGATTTTGATGAAGAGGAAAGAAGAGAAGCTGCTAAGATTATAATGTTCCCAGAAGATGCATTATATGAATATGAAGAAAAATTAAAAAATAGTTATCAACCAAGAAAGAGTATTTCTGAAGTATTTGCTGAAGCAAAAGGTAATGCAGAAGAAAAAGTAAAACCAATTGAAGAAGTAGTTTCTCCAAAAGAAACATTAATTAAATTATTAGATGAAGAAGGATTTGATCATTTGAATTTTACAAGCAATGATATTGATAAGATACTTGCTAATTATAATGAATCAACATTAAAAAAGAATGTTAAGTTTGCTAAAGAAAATGATATAAATTTAGATTTATTCTATGAGAATGCTGAATTATTGTATGATAAAGAATTTGCTGGTAAAGTAAATAGATTAATAGAAATTGGTAAAGAACCATTTGATATCTATTTAAATCCAAATGTTATTAAAAAATATAATATGAAAGACTTAGATGAAACAATAGATAAATTAATTAATAGTGGATTTGATCCAAAGAAAGTTCCATTATTAGCGTATTAAAGGAGATAAACATGACTTTAAATGATTTGGAAAAATTAGTAAATATTAAAAATCTTCATACTGATGTTGGTAGTGCAATAGCAATTATTGATACTTATAATGTTGAAGATGTTAAAAAAATATTGGAATTTTTAAATGAATCTGGAATAGTTTTAAATGAACTTAGAGATTTAAGAGTTTTATCTGTACCATTAAATCAAATTCAAGCTAAAATAAGAAATTTAAAAGATGTTGATGCATTAGATTTAGCAAGACAAAGACCTTTTGAAGTTTTAACTCTTAATGATGGATGTTTAACTATTTGTAATAGAATAAGAACATGCATTCAAAAAGGCATAAATTATAAAGATGAAAATGGTAATTATTGTTCATTTGTTTGGAATGAACATGAATGGAATAAAAAGAAAAATGAAGTTGAAGAAGCACAAATAGTTCCAGAAAAAGAAGAAGTTCCTAAGGAAGTAGCAGATAACTATGATGATATATTTGCTCAATTAGATCTTGGTGATATTAATCCAATTGCTGAAGATACTGATCACATTGAGGCTATAGACAGTAGTAATGAAGATAAAGAGATGAATCCTCAATCTGCCCTAGATGAAATAAGCAATGCTAAAGATAGCTTAAAAAGTTTAAGAGATGATTTAGAGAAAGCAATGAAACAACAAGATCCAGATGAAGAATATGTTAATTGGGATTTGATAGATCCTGATTTTACTCCAAATGATGGTGAACTTATTGAGGCTCAACCTAAGGGAGGAAGATAATATGAAATTTTTAGAAAAATTTAATTTTAATAAAGAAGAAATTGCTGATTTCTTAAATAATTGTCCTAAAAAATTAATTGATAATATTAAAGAAAATAAAAAAATAGTTTGTGAAAATATCAATTATCTTAAAGAATTAGGTGTTGAAAATTATCGTGAAATATTTTTAGAATATTATGAAATATTTTTAATGGATCATAGTAATTTTATTAGTATATTTTCAAAATATGAACCTGATGATTTAATTGAAAAATTAAAGAAAAATATTAAAATTATTGAATATTTATAAGATGCGATTAATGCATCTTTTTTTTATAATTATTTAGTGTTAAAATACTAATGTGGTGTTTATGAAAAAAAGAATAGTATTAATAATTATAGTTGGGTTATTGTTAACTGGCTGTGGTAAAGAAAAAATTTATGAAGATGTATCTGATACATACTTTGAAGTAATAAATAATAAAGTGGAAGTATATAGTGATGTATATTTAACTGATGTAATAAATAATAAGAATAATATAGAAGTGATAACAAAGAATTTTCAAATAGATACTGAAAATTTAGGAACTAAACAATATGAAATTTATTATAATTTAGAAGATAAAAAGTATGTTTATAAATTTAATATTATGGTAGTTGATACAACAGAACCGAGAGTAATAAGTGGTACTAATAAAACTATTCAAGTTAATTATAGTGGTGATTTGTGTGACTTAATTATGTATGGTGATAATTATAGTGGGAATGTTAATTGTACAATTGAAGGTGACTATGATATAAGTGTACCAGGAACATATAATGTGGTTTATAAACTTGCTGATAGTAGTAATAATATTAAAGATGTTAATGTTACTTTAAATGTTAAAGAAAAGACTAGTAATGGTGGTTCATCTACAACTAGTTCAAAGAAAACATATTTTACCGATATATATAATGAACATAAAAAATCTAATACAGAAATTGGAATAGATGTTTCTAAATGGCAAGGTGATATTGATTTTGAAAAAGTTAAAAATGCGGGAGCGACATTTGTAATGATGAGAATTGGGGTTCAATCTTCAAGAGAAGGGAAAATAAGTATTGATTCTTATTTTAAAGAAAATATTAGAAAAGCTAAAGAAGCCGGTTTAAAAGTGGGAGTATACTTATATACAATGGCTGGAAGTGTAAAAGAAGCCAAAGAACATGCTGAATGGGTTGTAGATACTTTGAATGAAGAAAAGTTAGATTTACCAATTGCCTTTGATTGGGAAAACTTTTCTAAATGGAATTCATTTAAAGTAAGTTTTCATGAAATAAATAAAATGGCAGATACTTTTATTGAAACTGCCAAAAGTAAAGGTTATGAAGGAATGCTTTATAGTAGTAAAAATTATTTAGTAAATATTTGGGAAAATAAGAATAATTATCCTGTATGGCTTGCCCATTATACCAAAAAAACTAATTATGAAGGTAATTATATAATGTGGCAATTATGTAATAATGGTCGAATTGATGGAATTAATGGAGATGTAGATATAGATATTTTATATTATTAGGTTAATGTTGTTTATGTATTAAAAAATCTCTCATATATTATATGAGAGGAGTGATAGATTGTTACATAATATTTTAGCAATTGTAACAATGGTAATAACTTTTATTTTAGGCATAATTGCTAAAAAACATCCAAAAATAAATAATAATATAATACCTATTCAAAATCTATTAGTGGGAGTAATAACATCTGTTATCTATTATTTAATTACTAAAAATGTTAGTTTAGTACTTACGGGAGTTGGACTTTTTACTGGTGGCACTTATGACTTATTAAAAAATTTAAAAAAATTAAAAAAAGAAGAGTGATCTTCTTTTTAATTTAGAATAAATACTCCAATAGTTAAATATGTTGCAAATAATAACCATAATAAATATAGAATATTTAAATAGAATGATATTTTATAATGATGATAAAATAAATATAAGAGATATATAACTGATATAAGAAGAATAATAGTAACGATAATAGTAAAGAAATACCATTTAAAGATAAAGAAAAATATTGACCAAGATAGATTAATTATTAAAGAAATATAATATATTTTATTTAATTTAGGATAATTAGAAGAATTCTTTTTATATAAATAGAAAGATATTCCTAAAAGTAGATAAATAATAGTCCACATTATAGGAAATAAGATACTAGGAGGTGCAAGTGGTGGCTTTATAAGTGTACTATAATCCATAAATGGTCTAATTATAAAACCGATGATAGTTCCCGATATTAATGGTAAAAAAAGATAAAATAAATTTTTAATAACTTTATTCATAAATAACTCCCTAGTAAATATTATTACAAAATAAAAAAAATATTATAAAAGTTTTTTATAATATTTCCAAGATAATATTCTAGTAACTATGGAATCTAATTCTGCTTCAGTTATTAAATTATCTTCAATTCCTTTTTTAATATTTTGAAAACTTGTTTTATAGTCACTAGTTATAAGTAAGTCATTACCAGCTTTTATAGCTTGTACATCCTTATTATCATACTCATCTAAAGCTGCCATTGATAAATCATCTGTAATAATAATACCTGTAAATTTTAAATCATTTCTAAGTAAGTCATGAATTGGCTTTGATAAAGTAGATGGATACTTTGAATCAATACTAGTTACAATATTGTGACTAACCATAATAGCTTCAGCACCAGCTTTAATACCTTCTTTAAATGGTATTAAATCGTTATTTATAATATCTTCATATGTTCTAGTATCAATCGATATTCCTTTATGGGTATCTGCATTATTACTATAACCAGGAAAATGTTTTAATGTATATGATACACTTTCTGCTTTACTTGTTTCAATTACTACTTTAGCAAATTTACCAGTATCTTCGGCATTAAGACCAATTGATCTATTATACATATAGTCGCTTTCATTAGTTGATATATCAACAACTGGAGCTAAATTTAAATTAAGACCGAGATTTGATAAAATACTACTTTTACGAAGAGTATCACTTTTAATTGCTTCAAAACCACCATCTACATATAAATCATGACTAGATTTAAATGGCTCTGAAGTTAAATTAGGATTACTACTTATTCTTGATACTTTGCCACCTTCTTCATCAATGGCCGTAAGTAATGGTATTTTGGATTTACTTTGTAAATTACTAATCATGGTAATTACTTCATCTCTACTTTTATTTTTAAAATCTTTTTCAAAAAAGACTATTCCACCGAATTGATATTGTTCTTGTTCAGTTTGAAGAGCATCATTATTTCTAACTAATAATGTTTGAGCAATTTTTTCATCAATCGATAATTCTTTAAGTTTTTGTTTAGCAAGCTCTTCATAATCTGCAAAAATACCATTGCTTTTATTTGTATCTTTATCTTTAGTTGTGTTATCTTCTTCTTGTTTGTCACTAATAACATTATTATTATTATTATTATTTCCTGTATATTCAGTTGTGCTTGTTGAGTACTTTCGATAATTCATTTTTATATCATAAAATGCATAAAAACTACATATAAGTATTGATATAATTATAATAGTTAAAAGCATATTTTTTTTCATATCGTCACCTTTATTATTATACCATCTTTTTATGTATTTTAAAATTATATAATTTATGATAATATATAAAATGGAGAGGTTAATATGAGTAAAGTATCAGTTATTTTGGGATTAAATTATGGGGATGAAGGTAAAGGTAAAGTATCAACTTACTTAGCTAAAGATTGTGATATAGCACTTAGATGCACGGGTGGAAATAATGCTGGACATACAGTAGTGTTTAATAATGAAAAGTTTGTATTTCATTTAATTCCATCAGGTATATTAAATAATATTGATGCCGTTATCGGTAATGGCGTTGTAATAGATCCAAAAGTTCTATTTGAGGAAATAGATGTATTAAAGAATTATCATGTTGATTTATCTAAATTACATATTAGTACAAGAGCACATCTAATATTTCCATATCATATTTTAGAAGATAAATTACAAGAAGATTTAAAAGGTGATGATAAAGTAGGAACTACTGCTAGAGGTATTGGCCCATGTTATATGGATAAAGCTAATCGAATTGGGTTACGTGTTACGGATATGTATCATGATGATTTTGAGAAAAAATTAAGAAGAAATATTCAAAATAAAAATGCTATATTTAAATTATATAATTATGAATTAATTGATGAAGATAAAGTAGTTAGTGATTATTTAAATTATCGTGATTTAATGAAACCTTATGTAATGGATACTGTATCTTTCTTACATAAACAAATTGAAAATAATAAAAATATAGTATGTGAAGGAGCACAAGCAACTGGTTTAGATATGGATTTAGGAGATTATCCAATGGTTACATCATCAAATCCGACAATTGGAGGAATTCAAACGGGAAGTGGATTAAGTTCAAAAGTTATAGATAAAGTTTATGGCGTTTGTAAAGCTTATGCTTCAAGAGTTGGCGAAGGTCCTTTTATTACAGAGCAAAAAAATGCAATTGGGGATGAAATAAGAGAATTAGGTCATGAATATGGTGCTACTACAAAAAGGCCAAGAAGATGTGGATGGATGGATTTAGTTTATCTAAAATATGCCGTTAATGTTAATGGGGTAACTGATCTTGCTCTTAATCATTTAGATACAATTGGTAAAATGCAAAGCGTTAAATTATGTGTTGGTTATAAGTTTAGAGATAAAATATATGATGAATATAGTGATGATATAATTGGCTATGAAAATGAAGTAGAACCAATATATGAAGAATACGAAACAAATTATGAAATTGGTAAAATAAACAGTTATGAAGAATTACCTATTAATGCCAAAAAGTATGTAGAAAGAATTGAAGAATATTTAAATGTACCAGTAAGTATAATAGGTATTGGTCCAGAAAATGAAGATGTTATAATTAGATAGATTGGATATGTATGAAATATTATAATTTAGAGGTTGAAGAAGTATTAACAAAATTAGATACTAAAGAAGAAGGTCTTAATGAGAGTGAAGTCACAAAAAGATTAGAAAAAGATGGATTAAATAAATTAAAAGAAGAAAAGAGAGAAAGTAATATTGTTAAATTTTTAAAAGAATTTAAAGATATTATGATTATAATATTAATTATTGCAGCGATTATTTCTTTTGTTATATCTTTATTAAATCATGAAAGTTTTCTTGATAGTATTATTATTATAGCTATTGTTATTTTAAATGCTATCTTAGGATTCTTACAAGAAGCTAAAGCTGAAAAAGAAGTACTGGCTTTAAAAAAAATGAATATTAGTAAAGTTAAAGTAAGAAGAAATGATAAAATATGTTTAGTAAATAGTGAAGAGATTGTTAAAGGTGATATATTAGTTTTAGAAGCTGGTGATACAGTTCCAGCTGATGCAAGAATTATTAAAGAAGTATCTTTAAAAATTGATGAATCGTCTTTAACTGGTGAATCCCTACCTGTATCAAAAAATACTCTTAAATTAGATGAGAATACACCACTTTCTTTAAGAAGTAATATGATTTATCAAGGAACAAATGTAGTTTATGGTAAATGTGAAGCAGTTGTGTGTGAAACAGGTATGAATACAGAACTAGGACGTATTGCTGAAAGTTTGTTAGAAAATGAAGAAGAACTTACACCACTTCAAGTAAAAATAAATGATATAAGTAAATTTTTATCTTTGGTAATTATGATAATTATAATAATTATATTTATAATTGGTGTAATAAGAGGAATGGAATTTAAAGAAATATTATTATTATCTATTTCTCTAGCAGTTGCAGCTATACCTGAGGGAATGCCAGCCGTAATTACAATTATTCTTTCTCTTGGAATGAATACGCTTGCCAAAAAGAAAGCTATTGTTAGAAAAATGAGTAGTGTAGAAACCCTTGGTTGTACCGAGATAATTTGTTCAGATAAAACAGGTACTATTACTAAAAATAAAATGCGAGTAGTAGAAATATATTATAATAATAAAATAATAGGATCTAAAGATTTAGAAAAAGATAATATATTACTTAAAATATTGGCTCTTAATAATGACGCTACAAAAGATAATAATGATTTTTTAGGAGATCCTACAGAAATAGCATTATATGAATGTGCTGACTTACATATAGATGTAGATATATTAAGAAAGAATGCCTTAAGAATTGATGAAATACCATTTGATTCGGAAAGAAAAATGATGAGTACTATTAATAAAGAAGATAAAAAAATTAATATATATACAAAGGGTGGTTTAGATTCCGTTATTAAATGTTGTAAATATATATTAGAAGATGGAGAAGTTAAAGAATTAACAAAGGCTAAAAGAGAAAAGATATTAGAAGTAGAGAAAAAAGAAGCTGATAATGCTTATCGGGTTTTAGCATATGCTTATCAAGAGTTAGATAATAATTATGATTTAGATAATATTGAAAATGACTTAATATTTGTCGGACTTACATCAATGATTGATCCTCCAAGGATGGATGTTAAAGATGCAATTAAATCTTGTATTAGTGCTCATATTAGACCAATAATGATTACTGGTGATAGTCTTAGAACTGCTATTTCGATAGCTAAAGATATTGGAATTATAAATAGTGAAGAAGAAGCTATTACAGGTTTAGAAATAGATGCTATGAGTCCATCTACTTTAAAGAAAAATGTTCATAAGTATTCTGTATATGCAAGAGTTAGTCCCATGAATAAACTTGCTATCGTTAGAGCTTGGAAAGAAAATAATAAAGTAGTAGCAATGACCGGTGATGGTGTAAATGATGCTCCGGCTTTAAAAGAAGCAAATATTGGTGTTGGTATGGGTATAACTGGTACTGAGGTATCTAAAAGTGTTTCTGATATAATATTGGAAGATGATAGTTTTTCCACAATTGTTGCAGCTGTTAAAGAAGGAAGAAGAATTTTTGATAACATTAGAAATGTTTTAGTTTATTTACTTGCTGGTAATATTACGGAAATAATTATAGTTTTTATTGGATTACTTTTAGGTATTGAAATATTTACCCCAATTCAACTTTTATATATTAATTTGATTACAGATAGTATTCCAGCAATTGCTTTAGCATTTGAAAAGGAAGATGAAGATGTAATGAATAGAGATGTAAGAAAAAAAGATAGTTCTTTCTTTACTCCATTCTTACTTGCTAAAATAATATTTTCTGCTGTTATAAAATCTATTGCTATTTTTAGTGTATACTATATTATTAATAAAGTTGCTAATGTTGAAGTAGCAGCTTCAGTTGGTTTTTTAACTTTAATTTTATTAGAAATTGTCTTTGCTTACTCTTGTCGTAATGTTAAAAAAAGAATAATTAATAGTAATTTCTTTAGTAATGGCTATTTAAATAAAAGTATCTTATTATTAATAATTATTCAGTTTATAGTATTTATAACACCAATAAAAAATATATTTAATATTGTCGATATTCCTTTTACTTATTTTTTAATATCATTAAGTATAGTTATTGTTATATTTATTATTGATGAGATATTTAAAAAAATATTAGTTAAATTATTTAAAGATTAACATAAAAATAAATACTTTTATTCATAATAATAATGATGTTTATGAATAAAAAGTATTTTTTTATTGTAATATTATTTATTGTTTTTATTTATAGTTCTTATCATTTAATTTTATGGAGTATTGATAATAAGCATACTAAAGTAATAAATGAAAATATAAAAGAAATTGTTAATATAAATAAGTTAAATAGTAATAATGAATTAATAAATGCTCCCGATAATAAAAAAGATGATATCTATAATTTTCAAGATGAATCTTTTTTAGAAGTTGATTTTAATGATTTAATTAATATTAATGATGAGGTAGTGGGATACATTCAAGTAAATGGAACAATTATTGATTATCCAATAGTTAAAACTATCGATAATGATTACTATTTAACGCATTCATTTGATAAAAGTAAGAGTAAAGCAGGTTGGATATTCTTAGATTATCGTAATAACTTAGATAATTTAAATTATAATACAATTATTTATGGTCATCGAAGAAAAGATAATTCTTTATTTGGATCACTTAAAAATGTTTTAGAAGAAAGTTGGTTTAATGAT
>CANRQF010000023.1 GCA_947632715.1 uncultured Bacilli bacterium
TCTCTTTGGGGTAAGGGGAAGTCTGCCCTTTTTTACTATTTTTATAAAATAAATTTTGTGTTTCTTTTCAGACTAACCACCTATTCATACTTAAATATAATTTCATAGTCTTTACAAGCATCTTTAGAACATTCACCATTACTTTTAATCATATTGGTAATAAGTTTTTCTGCATTATTTTCGGCTTTCTCTAAAATCCCTGAATCTAAAGCCATTTGTCTAGCTCTCTTTTTTAACGATTCTCTTGCTTCTTCATTTTTTTCTAAATCAATTCTTGAAAACCAACTCTCAGAATCAAGATATATTTTCATAGAACCATCAACTGTTGAAGTATTTTGAACTACAGCATGAGGTAATGAAACATTAATACTTTTCTTTTCATGATCTATTGTATACTTAATATCTTTAAATTCAATTCCCGCAAAAACCTCAATATCTATACTAAATATTTGTCTGCTTTCAGTTAAAGGAATCTTAAATAGATTAAAAAATGTTCGATCAGTTTTACTATCTTCTAAAACACAACCATACCACTCTTGGGTTATTAAAAATCCCATATCTTTAAAACCATAACTAATAACTTTCTCTTGATGCTTAAAACTATTTGATAATTTTGTACCTACTATAAAAACTAAAATTAGTACTACTAGGATAACTAAATATTTTATTATGCTAAAAAAATGTTTTTTAACAAAGCTATTTTTTTTGCTATTATTTTCTTTATTATTTTCAACAACTTCCATACCACTACTTCCTCCAAAGTTATTAAATTTTTATAAATCAATTATACGCTATATTTATTTAATTTTCATCTATTTTTATATAATTTATTAAAAATAATTTTCAAACATTTCTTTATAAACTTTTTGATTAACTATAAAATCATAAAATATATTTTTTAATTCTTCATAGCTACTTGTAAAATAATCATACTCTACTTTTTGATCTTCTACATTCACATGTATAGCTACGATAAACTCATCATTTTTTATTTTTTTAGTAAATAATTAGATAAAGAGTAAGCGGCAGAAAGCATATAGACATCATCTACACTACCATTTTCTATCCATACATTAATTGCTAGATTTTTATTGTATCTTTAGTTTTTTGAACAATTCTAAATTCATCTAAATTAGATAAAAATTCATCAAAATTAGTTAACTCTCTTTTCTTTAAATCTCCTAAATCATAATAGTATTTTAACTCTTGCATATATTCCTCCACTCTCATAATTATTTCTAATTTTATAACATTATAATAATTATATCATTTATTTACCAAATAATTAAAAAAATCAGTTATATTTCAAACTAATTTTTTAATCATTACTTAAATAAATTCTTTATTAACTCCCAAAGTGATAATTTATTATTTACCTTATTATTATTAACAGTTTGTTTAGGTAATTTTATTGAATCTATTACATAAATAAATTTAGTTTCACTATCTTTTAAATCTTTATCAGTTGTAAAAGAATTATAATTATTACTTAATTTAATTAAACTCTTAATTTTATTAGCAGTAGTTTTAACTTTACTATTAACCATATTAGTAACTAAATTAATCCCTTCTTCATTAAATGTTGAAATACCTTTTGATAATTCATTAATTCCTTTATCTAACGTATCGATTCCATTATATAAAGTATTTAAAGATTCTTCTACAGCATTTAATGAAGCATTTTTAACTTCGTTAGCAACTTCATTAGCTAATGTTTCAGATATAGTACTTGCTGTTTCTAAAGCTGTTGATTCGCTTACTGATACTGCCACTTGTTTTGATACATTTTCAGCTACATTCATTGTTGTTTTTAAAACTGCATTTGTAATTTGTTCAGTTAAGCTATTTTGAAAAGCTGTAACTTTTTCTAAAGTATAACCACTTGCATTTAATGCTAAACAAGCTTGTTCAACACCTTGTAAACATCCACCATAATAAGTTAAATTTTCTTGACTTCCTAAATATATACCCATAATATTCATTACTGAATCTTTAACATATTGTTGAATTTCAGGATTATTACTATTTGCTAAATTATTTTTAACTTGTTTCCAAGTATTTTCAGCAATAACATTTTTATATTCATTAGTAAAAGTCTTTTGAACGCCTGCCAAAGTTTCTTTTTTTATTCCTGCAAGTTGTTCTTGATTTAATGCATTACCATTATTTTGTCTTAAACTATTTATTGATGAAGATAATCCGTTTTTAATCTTAGCACTACCATTTGCTACATCTTTAGCAGCATTATCAATCTTATTCATATTTTCTTGTAAAGAATCAACTTTACTATAAATTGTATCCATTTTTTCAAATATTTTTAAATCACTATTATCAATTAATTTTGGAGTAATAACACTATAAATACTATTAAGTTCAAATTTTGTCGTTTCATAACTTATTGTAATTGTATCCATATTTTTTAATTCTTTAATTTTTAAACTTTCATATAATCCTGGTGCTGCTATTGCAGCGATAACATTTTTAGTACCATTAGAAATAACTTTTCCATTAGTAACTACAACATTACTATTAACACTACCATCAATAACTGTACCTAAAGTTACAATAAATGGTGTATATAAAGTTTCATTTTTACCATTAACTTTAACAACATTTTTCAAATTATTAGTATATTTTAAATTAATTGTTACTTTACCTTTTTTACCAAGCATATCATGTACATTCATTTCTTTACCATCTAATTTATAAGTAATCTTCAAACTAATTGGTAATTCTTTATTAATCGTACCTTGATAAAATATATCTTTTCCTAAAGAATTCCATATTATTTTTTTACCATCCTCTTTAAATGTACTATCATTATTAACATTTAAAATATTTTCAAGTTCTGTATAATCTTCTAATTTGTCTAACTTTTTAGTATTTACAACTTGTTCATTAACTAAAATACTTTTTACACTTCCATCTTCTTTTAATTTAGAATATACAGTTTCATTTTTAGTTAATGCCAATACTGATAAAGGATTTAATAAAAGTCCACTTATCATTAATATTATAGCTATTTTTTCCGTTAATTTTTTAATATTCTTTTTCATTTTTTTATCTTTCCTTTCATTTAATGTAGTCTTAATTATTAACTTATCAAATATTAGTAATATTGATGGTAATATACATATAACCACAATCATACTAATTATTGCTCCCCTTGCTATTAATGCACAAAGAGCTCCAATCATTTCAATTTTAGAATACACACCAACACCAAATGTGGCTGCAAAGAAACACATACCACTTGTAAATATTGAATTACCACAATAATTTAAAGTTTCAAGCATTGCTTCCTTCTTTTCCATATTATCTCTTCTTTTTCTTAAATATGTTGTTGTTAGTAATATTGCATAATCAATCGTTGCCCCGAGTTGAATAGTACCCAAAACAATCGGTGCAATAAATGGAAGAATAACATTTCCAAAATATGAAACACTCATATTTGTAAATATTGCAAATTCAATACCAGTAATAAGTAAGAATGGTAAACTAAATGATTTTAATACAAAAAATAAAATAATGAAAATACATAAAATTGATGCAATATTAACATTTTTAAAATCCGTATTACATATAGTTACTAAATCTTTCATAAGTGGTCCTTCACCTGCAACTATACCATTTTTATCATAAGTTTTAACAATATTATTAATTATATCAATTTGATTATTTAATTCATCTGTTGCTGTTTCATAAGAAGAATTTATTAATAATAATTGATATTTATCATTTTGAACTAATTTTAAAATATCATCATTTAAAATACTTTCTGATATTCCGAGTTCATTTAATTTAGATAAAGATAATACCCATTCAATACCATCCGTATTTTCAATTTGTTTAGTCATATCAATAATATCATCCGTTTTAATATTTCTATCAACTAAAATTATTTCAGGACTTACAATATGATAATTATCTTTTAAAAACTCATTTGTTTTAATACTTTCTAAAGTATTAGGTAATGATCTATCTAATTTATAATAAACTGATACTTTTGTATATGCTAAATATGTTGGTATTAATAAAATTATAAATAAAGTAAAGATAGCTATTTTATGATTAATAATAAATTTATTTAATCTATTAAAGTTTGGTGCAAGTTTTTTATGTTTTGTTTTATCAATTATTTTATCAAAAAGTAATAATAAACTTGGAAATAATGTTAAAACACAAATAACACCAAGGAAGACACCTTTAGCCATGACTATACCTAAATCTCGTCCTAATGTAAGTTGCATTGTACATAATACTAAGAAACCAGCAATAGTAGTAAGTGAACTACCAGTAACTGATGAAAACGTTTCTACAATAGCTTCTTTCATTGCTTCATTTTTATCTTTATATTTATTTTTTTTACTCTCATATGAATGATATAAGAAAATAGAAAAATCTGTGGTTACTCCTAGTTGTAATACTGCTACTAAAGCTTTTGTAATATAGGATATTTGTCCTAAGAATGCATTACTTCCTAAATTAAAGATAATAGCAAATCCAATATTAGATAGTAAAATAATTGGAACAATATAAGAATCAAGTGATAATTCTAATACTAAAATACATAAAATAACTGCAATAACAACATAAATAAATATTTCTTTTTCCGATAAGTTCATTGTATCTAAAACCATTGAACTCATTCCACCCTGCTCTAATTTATTATTAGAAATATCGCGAATTTTCGAAACAGCATTTAAAGTTTTTTCACTAGATGTTGAATCTGAAAAAGTAATTATTAACAAATCACTATCATGATTATGAACTTTTTCAATAATATCACTAGGTAATACATCAATTGGAATAGTTGTACCCATAACATCGTATAAACTAGCAACATTATTAACCCCATCAATTTCTTTTATTTTATCTTCTAATTTTAATATATCTTTACTATTCATATTTTTTACTACTGCTATAGAATATGAACCCATATCAAAATCATTAGTTAGAATATTTTGTCCTTTTATAGTTTCAATATCAGTTGGTAAATATACTAAAATATCATAATTAACTTTAGTCATTTTGATACCAATTATAGAAAATATAAATAATATACATGAAATAATTAAAATTAATTTTTTATGCTTACATATTAATTCAGCAAAATGTTTCATAATTAACCTCCACTCGCTATGTATTGTATGCCTATGTATTTATAAATTCCACTAACATATTTTAATTTTTGTATGATAAACAACATTTTTTTATAAATGCATTAATAAATAAGCAACATAAGTATTGTTATCTTTACTTTTTTAAACTACAAAAGTATAATTAATTTGGTGATTAGCATGGATAAAAAAATTGATTTAAGAATTTTAAAAACAAAAAAATTATTATATAATTCTTTAATAAAATTAATTAAAGATAAACAATTTGAAGATATTAAAGTAGCAGATATATGTAATGATGCTTTAGTAAACAGGTCAACATTTTATGCTCATTATAGCGATAAATATGATTTATTAGTAGATTTTATCAATGAATTAAAAGACACTATGTTACAAGATTTAGAGCAAAATGAACAAATCGTAAATACTAAAAAATATTATATGGAAATGATTTCCCTTATTTTAGAGCATATAGATTCTAAAAAAGATATATATTATTCAATATTAATTAGTAATCGCAGTGGTATAATTGTTGATATCATTGTTGATGTTGCTGTTAAAGATATTAATAAAAGAATGGAAATTAGTAATATTCACAAAGGAAATGTTCCAACTGATATCATGGTTGTCTTTTATCTTGGCGCAGTAACAAGTGTATGTATTGAATGGTTAAAAGGGAAAGATAAATATAATAAACAAGATATTTTAAATTATTTAGATGAATTAATACCTGAAATAATTAAATAATAATTAAAAAAATTAGCTATATTTCAAACTAATTTTTAATCATTGGTATCTAATAATTTCTTAATATCTTTTTCAGTTAAAGATGCAAGTTCATTATTTATTATTGTTCCTTTTTCAATTAAATCATCGCTTAATTTTTGTTTTTTCTTTTGTAATTCCAATATTCTTTCTTCAATAGTTCCTCTTGTAATTAATTTAATAACTTCCACATTTTTAGTTTGACCTATACGATGTGCTCTATCAGTGGCTTGATTTTCAACTTGAGGATTCCACCATAAATCTAAATGAATAACAATATCAGCACTAGTTAAATTTAAACCAGTACCCCCACTTTTTATTGTTATTAAGAATACACTAGTGGTATCATTATTAAATTTATCAACTAAATTTTTACGATTTTTAGCACTAACACTTCCATCAATTTTATAATAAGAAATTTCATTCTTGAAAAATTCTTCTTCAATTATTTCCAAAGCAGATTTAAAGCTGGTAAAGATTAAAACTTTATGATTATTGGCAATAATTTCTTTTAAAATATTAATTAAACTTTCAATTTTGATACTTTCACCAGTATAATTTTCATAAATTAATCGTGGATCTACACAAAGTTGTCTTAATCTTGTTAAAAGAGTTAATATTTGTGCTTTTGAGGCATTAAAATCATTTACTTTCAATAATTCATCTATTTCATTTTTTACATTCTTAACTTCATTACTATATAATATTTTTTGCTTTTCTCCTAAATCTATATAAATATTATTTTCAATTTTATCTGGCAATTCTTTGGCAACATCAATCTTTTTTCTACGCATTATAAAAGGAGATGTAACTTGTTTTAATTTTATTAGTTTATCATTATAACTATCATCATTATCTTTAAAATGATATTTATCATTAAACTTAGATAAATTACCTAAAAATCCTGGCATTATAAAATCAAAAATACTCCATAATTCGACTATACTATTTTCAAGTGGTGTACCAGTTAACGCTATTTTTGTTCTTGCCTTTACCGTTTTAACCGCTTTTGTAATCATTGCATTTGCATTTTTAATATTTTGGGCTTCATCTATAACCATTAATTTAAAATTTATTTTATCATAAAGATCTATATCTTCTCTTAAAGTACCATAAGATGTTATTAAAATACTTTCTTTTATATCATTAATATTTTTATCTCTATTTGTGCCATGAATGACTTTATAACTTATATGTTTACCATATTTATTTAATTCTTCAACCCAGTTATATACTAAAGCTGTTGGACATACTACTAAAAATTTACTTGTTTCATCTTCTTTTAGTATTTGTTTCATTAAGTAAATAGTTTGAATAGTTTTACCAAGTCCCATTTCATCTGCTAAAATACCACCTAAATCACATTTATATATAGTATATAACCATTTAACTCCATCTTTTTGATAATCTCTTAAAATATTATCACTAATAGTTAAATTAACTTTTTGATATTTTTTAAAATTATCAATAAATTCATCAAATAAATTATTTGTTTCTAAATATGGATATTTTTCTTTCTTTAAATAATCTAAGTATATTGCTTGATATTTAGGTATTTCTCCATTTGGATTCTTCATATCAATATTTAAATCTTCCACTAAATTACTTAATTCATTCAATGATTCATTTTGTAAAGATACAATATTACCATTTTTTAATCGATAATAATTTTGCTTTTTTCTTAAGGAATTAATTAAATTATCTATCTCATTCTTATCAATATCATCAATATCAAAACTATAATGCATTATATTATCACTACCAATAGAAAAGTTACTTCTAACATTAGTTTTTTTAATAATATTAGCATTTTTTAATTTTTCAGAAGTATATACTTGATATTTTTCAGCTAAGGCATTTAATCCATTTTCTAAAAACTCAACAATATTATCTAAATTTAATAAGATAATTTTTTTATTAATTATTTCAAAATTATATTTTTTTAAATCTTCAATAATCTCTTGTTCAAAATCAATATCTCTAACTACATCTTTACTGCTTTCAAAATAATCTATTTCTTCTTTATTATAATTTAATTTTATTTTACAGCGTATATTATCTTGATTTAAATCAAAATATAATTTTACTTTAGATGTATTAAGTATACTTATTTCATCTATATTACTATCTATTACTAAATCATTTTTGATAATTGGTAATATACCTTTACTAAAATCATTAAATTGTTGCTTATTAAATACTAAAGTATTAATATTAGAATCTTCTAATAAATATAGTAATCTAGCAAAATCATTATTTAAATGGTACACTTTATTATTATAAATTATATAACTATAATCCTTTGTTAAATTCATTATTAAATTATCATAATTAAATTTTAAAGTATATTCATCATTTTCTTTAGTTAAATTAATATTAAATGGTATTTCTTTTTCTATTCCATCAACTAAATATCCATTTATTTTAAATTGTTTATTTGTAAACAACTTTAATATCTTTTTTATATCATTGTGATAAAAAAGGAAACAATCATTACGGCAATAGTCCATTAAAAAATCTATAATTTTTTCATCATCTTCTTTAAAATAATGAATTTCAGGATCATATTCAAATTCTTTACCAAAATATAATTTGCCCCTACCATTTTCATACACTCTATAAAAACTAGAAGCCTTACTTCCCATCATATATAGTTTAGTAGTACCAATTTTTACTTTTAACTCTATCCAAGTATTATAATCATTATGATAATTTATTTCATATTCAACATTTAATAATTTTTTTATATTACTTTTTTTATTATCTTTTAAATTTTTTATAATATTATTTGATAATACTTTTAACATATTAGAATCCACTTTTGTAAGTTCTTCACCATAGTAATTTATAGCAGCTGCTATGTGGTTACAAGATTTAGTAATTTGAAACTTATGACAGCTACATCCATAAGAATATAAATTATTATTCATTAAAGTTATTGAAACTTGGCAATTATCATAAAATTCATCTTTTATTAAAAATTTATACGATTTTTTATCATCTAAATCTTGAGTAGAAAATAGTTTAACATTTTCTTTTTTTATCTTTTGTGATTCATAAATATGATACTCATATAAATGTTCTTTTGCAACTTCCATTAATTTATTCATTCAAATATACTCCTTAAATATTTGTATTATACTATAACAAATAATGAAAAGATTGTAAAGGTAATATCCATTATTTTAAGCAATATATTTTTTATAATTTTTTTACATATATATTTCTTCTACCACGAGTAAAATTTTTTTCTTTATGTAATTTAAAATCATCTTTAAGAAAATTTACAATAGAATATTTATTATCAGGATGAACTGTACTAATTGCATATTTATAACCTTTTTCTTTACAATACTTATCTAATTCTTGTAACATTTGATATTGTAGTCCATTGCCAATATATTCGCAACATACAAACATTGGTCCATAATCAACAGCATCTTTATAATTAATATCTAATTCAAACTTAGTTATAGCATCAATTGAACAAGGCATAATCATCATTGAACACACCGGATTACCATTATCGTAATAAAGCCATATTTTAGCATTATTATTTAATTCATTTATTAAATCTTCTTTAGAAAAATCTCCTAACCATTCTGGGTATTCCATCCTCATTTTTACTTCTTCTCTTATTTTGATATATTCATCTAAATCTATATTTTCACTTATAAAAGTTAGATTATTAATATTTATATTTTCTTTCATCATAACACCTTCTTTATATTTAATTTGCTTTTATATTATTACAATCATTTTCTAATAATTCAATCATTTTATTTTTAATTTTTTCACATTCTTCTTTATTCCATCCTTTAGATGCTGCCACTTTTACCATTATTTGTAATTTCAAACTATATTCAGATAAATTTTTCTCAAAAAATTTTACTTTATCTATTACTTCAGAATTTTGAATTCTAGTATTTGTTCTATAAGCTAATAATGCTAAATTACCAAAATCATCAAGCCATTCTCTATTTTTTTCAGCATTATCACCGTGTCTTGGTTCAAAGTGTTCAATTGAATTTCTAAATTTAAACTTAAAATTTTGTGGTTCTAATCCTTCAACTTCTGGAATATCACTTATAATTTTTTTATAGTTCTTTTTAATTATATAATCTAAGTAATTTAACACTATATTTGGTGTATCAAATCCAGTTTTATATGCTTTATCTTTAGCGTCATCAATATATTTTTTAATATATTCACTTCTTATATAATTTTTCATCTTCTCATTATATCTTTTTATATTAGTTCCATCACAATTATTATTTTTATAAAAATATTTCATTGTTTTATAAATCCAATGCATCGTTTTTCTATTTGTAAATGATACTCTTAAACATGATTGAATTAATATAGTATCATCATTATTAATACCCAATTTCCAGTTTTCATTAGAATCATCATATTTAACTATATATTTATTATATACTTCTTTCATTTTTTTCATACAATTAATAAAATCCAATACATTAGCATCTTCATTATTAAAATAGTCGTTATATTCTTCTATTAAATCATCTAAATTAAATTCTCCAGAAATATTATCTTCTTCTTCATTTCTATTTTTATATAATCTAATAACATATAGTAAAAAGTATTCAAAATTTAATATTGAGTTATCATCCATTTCATTTTTTAAACTAAGACTTATATCTTCATCATCTTCTTTATTATTATTTAATATTTGATTAATAGATTTATAGGCAGTTTTTGGTATTTTAGAGTCCCTATATGAATTTTGACTATCATCCATTTTTTCATATTTATACCATAAATTATTAAGCTCAGTCTTTTCTTTTTCATTATCTTTTAAATGTTTCATTAAAATAGATTTTACAATATCACTTTTACTTAATTGTACTCCTCGTGAATTCATTACTTCAAAATAATGGTTTATATCAATATTTTTATCTAAATGTATTTCATAATAATATACTTTTTTTAATAACTCTTTAAAATCAGCTATTTCTTCTTCCAGAATACTTTTTTCAACAACCTTATATCCATTAGATAATTTTTTAGGAACATTATCAAACTCTTTCTTGATTAAGTTTATAAATATATTATCTTTTCCTATCATTTTTTCATATTCCAAATTTAACATAATATCTTCTTTTTTTGTTATTAAACCACAACGAATTGCAATTAAATATAATGTTATTAATCTTTGTTGACCATCAATTAATAAAAGTTCATTGGCATTATCTTGAACAGTAATAACCCCAATACAATAATTTAATTTTTTATTATTATTTTTAATATTATTTATTAATTCTTTTATTTCTTCCTCTTCCCAAGAATATTCTCTTTGAAAACAAGGAATAACATAATTTCTTTTATAACAATCAATTACTTTAATTTTTTCCATAAGTCTTCCCTCATTTCCCCTAATTTCTCGGATCTTGTTGGGGCATTAACATTACCTTCAGGTTCTAATTTTAAAAGTTCTTCCACAGTAAGAGCATTATTACATTCATAGAAAAAATTATATTTTGTACTTAACACATAGTGATTTAAAGTTTGTAAGCTAACTGATTTATTTTTTATACGATGTATAATACTATATTTATAGATAAAATCTTCTATAAATTGATTATTTTTATTATTATTGCCAAACTTATCATTAAACATTAAAAGCGCTCCATAATATAAATAATTGATAAATCGAAGATTTAAATCATATCTTTTATCATTTTCATCTATTTCTAATCTGTTTTTTAAACTATAGTAATTAATTAAATTATCCAACATCTCTATATAATAATTAGTAAAGTTAAAAAAATCTTCTCCAGCTTCAAATGGTTTATTCATTTGATAAATATTTTTATCATTAGTTTTATAATATTTTATATATGAATAATTATTTTCATTTTTATTAATATATCCCTTATATAAATAAATATCATTCTTTGTAAATTTTTTTATATCCCTATTTAAAGACCAATTATAAACATTAAATAAAATATTATTATATAAATATTCAATTTTATTACAAGAATTATCTATTTTAAATTCCTCTTTTATATTTTTATCCCATGTTGTTAATAAATTTTTTAATGGATAATTTCTAGGTAGAGCTCCTAAGTGATAAGCTTTAAGTAAATCTACTGGTGTTAAATTTTTATATTTAGAATTACGTCCATCAAATAATTGGAATGCTTCATTTATACTTTTGGCCTCTAATAAATAAAAGTTTACTTTATGTATTAAATAATTATAAAAATTATCTAAATTATCATTTTTTCCTAACCAAGCAATATATTCTTTAATTGTTTTATAGTTATTTCTAATCAATTTTTCTGTCTTATTTACACAAAGCATTTGCTTATCTAATAAATTTATTTTAATATTTTCATTTAGTATTTTTAATAATAAAGATAATGTTATTAACCTTTGTTGACCATCAACAATATCAAAAGTTTCTTCTTTATTTTTACAAACTATAATTGTTCCTAAATTTATTTCTTCATCATTATTGTAATTTCTATTTATATCATTTAATAATACAAAGACATTAGTTCTATTCCATTCATATGGTCTTTGATATACGGGAATACTTAATTCTTTATTTAATAATTTTATTAAAGTAATTGTATCATTTTTATGCATTATAACACCTTCTTCATATTTATTTTTTATTTGTATTATCTAATAATAATTGATTCAAAAAATTTTTCTTAAAATTCTGTTAATGCTACATAAGCATCTAATTCTTCACCATCACCACTAACTGTATGAGATACAAATCCATAATTTACCATATACATAAAATTATGTTTAGGATGCATAGAACCAAGTGGTCGATCAATTTCAATTAAGCCTTTTTTGCCGATATATTCTTTTATATTTTCACAATTCATATTTACTTCTTTAACAAAATTCTTTTATATATTTTGCAAACTCAATATCAGCTGGTGCTAAATCATAATTGAGTAATTTATCTTTATCAACAAAAGCATATTCTGAGTGGGCATTTAGTCTAAATTCTCCACTTATATATTCACACTCATATAATTTTAATAAAATAATTTTTTTACCAGTATCAAACTTACTACTTGTTAAATATTTAACTGCTTTAATTTCAATTTCAAATTCTTCTTTCATTTCTCTTTCTATCGCAGTAAATTCATCTTCTCCCTTTTCTACTTTACCACCAGGAAATTCCCACTTACCTAAATTTTCTTCTTCATCATATGCTCTTTTAGCAATTAAATATTTATTATCTTTTTTAATTAAGGCTGCCACTACTACAATAGTATTCATATTATCACTTCCTTTAATAATCATAACAAAACTATTTTTAAGATACAATAATCTTTTATAAAATTAATTTAGAATTATCTATTACTTTTATTAAAAGAACTTGCTAAATATAGATTATAATGCTACAATTTTTCTTATAAGAAAGGACTATTATGAGTATAATTAAAAGAAAAGAAAGAGGCAGTTTAATTGTTATATCTGGACCAAGTGGTGTTGGTAAAGATTCTGTTGTAGCTAAATATTTGGAAAGTCACGATAAAACATGGTTATCAGTTTCCACAACATCTAGACCAATGCGTGATAATGATACTGAAGGTGTAACATATAATTTTGTTACAAAAGATGAATTTGAATCATTAATTAAAGAAGATTATTTCTTAGAGTTTGCTAAATATGCTGATAATTATTATGGTACTCCTAAAAAATTTATTAATGAAAAATTAGATAAAGGTATTGATGTTATTTTAGTAATTGAAATTCAAGGAGCTATGAAAGTAAAAGAATTAATTCCTGAAGCCATATTTATTTTTATTCTACCTCCTAATTTAAAAACATTAAAAGAAAGGTTAGAAAAAAGAAAAACAGAATCTAAAGAGAAAATGATTGAAAGATTTAAAATAGCATATAAAGAAATAAATGAAGTAACAAAGTATAATTATGTTGTTATTAATGATGATTTAGATGATGCTGCTAGTAAAATAGATGCTATACTAACCAGTGAAAAATGTCGTTGTGATCGTATTGAAGAAGTATATTTAAATAATGAAGAAGAATACATGCATATGATGCTTTTAGATGATAAAGATATGCCAAATAAAGTTATAGAAATATAAAAGAGAATTCGTTAACTATGAATTCTCTTTCTTAATACACCCACTTTTGTTCTTTACTTAGTTAAATAATTTTTAGCTTTCTTTAAAAATGTATAACCATTATCTTCTAATTCTTTGATTGTCGTAACACCTGTTTTTAAAGCATCTACTAATTTATATTCTTTACCATTTTTAATAACATACATTGATTCACTCTTTTTACAAGTAAAATAATAAACATATTGTGAATCTTCATAAAAGTAATCTAAAGCTTGGGCACAATATTTACCAGATTTATCAACTAAAGTTACAGTTTTATTTGTACTATCAAATTTTTGAAATTGATTAAATTTAGGAATTTCTTCTTTTTTTGTTGTATCTTTCTCTTGTGAATCTTCTACTTTATCAGTTACATTTTCTTCTACTACTTCTTTTTTAGTTTCATTAGTTTTTGAATTATCAGTTGTTACACTGCTAGTTACATTATTATTAGTATTTTTTTCTTCAACTTTATTATTAGTTTTAGTATCTGTACTAGATTTTGTAGTTGTGCTTTTTTCTTCTCTTTCCACTTCTTTATTATTGTTACTTTCATTATTATCAGAATTATCAGAAGCAATATTAGTTTGTGTTTGTTTTGTAGTTACTTCTTTATTTTCAATAACACTTTGACTTTTATTTTCTACTTCTTTTACTTCTGTAACATTACTATCTTCAAAACTTGTAATCTCATTATCGAATTTAATTATATTGTCTAATTCCGAATTAGTTTTTGAAGTAGTATTATTTTCTAATGCTAAATTTCCATTAACGATCACTTTTGTATCTAACTCTTTATTACTATTAAGTACTATTCCTATCATACCTAATAATACTATTATTATAATTGTTACTTTTTTCATTTATATATTCCCCCTTAAAAACGAATTAATTATATCATAAATGTCAACATTTGTCAATATGACGTAATTTTCATGTATTCCTATTGACTAAGCAATTTACATTTTTAACAAAAATTACCTTTTAAAATCAATTATTACCAAGTATAAGATAGTTAAAAAATCTTCACACTATTAACAAGAAAGGAGGATACATATGACTAAAACATTAAAACAAATAACTCTATTACTTTTATTATTATTACTACCTACGATTGTATTTGCAGATGCTAGCACAGTTGTTAATAATGAAGAAGAATTATTAAATGCTCTTAAAAATAGTGAAATTAAAACTATTGTCTTAAATAAAGATATTGAAACAACACAAAAAATTAATATTACTAGACCAATATATCTTGATGGTAACAATCATACTATAAAATACGTTGGAACATTTGGTAAAGATAATAGTAAAGATAACAAAGTATGGGGTGGTATTTATGTTCTTCAAGTATATAGAACGAATGCTACAATTAAAGATATTAAATTAACCGGAGCTAATGCTGGTTTACTTATAAATGGTAGTGAAATCACTTTTGAAGGTACTATTGATGTATCAGGTAATGGTTTTGGAGGCATAGAACTTTCTCAAGGATCTGGTGTTACCGAAACTTCTAAATTATCTGTTAAAGATGGCGGAAGTATTGTAAATAAAGATGAAACAAAAGAAACACCTACCCTATGGGTTCCATCTGATTCTAAAGATGCCGTAGTAGTTATGAATGGTATTAAACAAATAATTGCATCTGGAAAAGAAGTTACACTTTCTGAAATTAGTGAATTATTTAATTTAACCGAAAGTCCTCAAACTGGTGATAATGTAACATTATATTTCAGCTTATCATTAATAAGTTTATTAAGTTTAGCTGTAGTATCTTTTAAAACATCCAAAAGGGAACTCTAAAAAAAGAGTTTCTTTTTTTTAAATTTTATGTTAGTATATTACTTACTAAACGGAGGTAATATGAAATATTTAGATAACTTAGAAGATATAAAACAAAAATATGAAGAAAAAAATAAAATTGAATTTGAAACACAAAGAAAAAGAACTCAAGAAATTGAAGAAGTCACAAAACAAATAAATCATAAATATGATGATATTATTAGTCAAAATAAGTTAGAAAAGTATAAACTTACAGAAGATTATTATAAAACCGCTGAAGTAATTGAGAAATATTCTACATTTAATACATCTACCCTTGGTCAAGTTATTGCTGAACTAATAAGCATTTACAAACAAGAACAATATCAATATATTAGTTATTCAGATAAAATTAAACTATATTTTTCGGAATATATATTAGACACAGTATTAGTAATTACACCAGCATATACCCAAAAAGAATACTTAATTGATACATATAAATATGTTGATAAGAATAATGATTCATTAGTAGCGTTTAAAGATAATAGAATTCCTGCTACTATACTTTTTACAGTATATACAAAAGATAATAGTTTATTATTAAGAGGTCCAGCTATAAAATATAATATCGTATATAATGATGATATCAACGATCCTAAAAATTTTATATTCATTAAAGAATTTGTTGACTATGTTATAAATTATCGAATTGAAAATAAGATAAGTTTTATATCTTTAGAAGAATTAGAAGCATTAAAAGATGAATTTATAAATAGTCATCAAGCAGAAATTGCAGAATATCACAAGAATAACAATTTAACTTTAAAAAGAGAAAGATAATCCTTTCTTTTTTTTACTATTTATGCTAATATATTACTTACTAAATGGAGGATTTATGAAATATTTAGATGAATTAGAAAAATTAAGACAAGATTTGAAAGAAAATGCTGATACTGGAAAGAAAATACGAAATGAGCGTTCAAAAGAAATTGAGAATGCCATAAGTCAAATTAATCATAAATACACTGATAGAATTAATCACAATATTTCAGAAGAAAAAGAAATTATGAATAAGTATTCTCAAGTTAGAGAATTACTTGAAAAATATTCAACGTTTAATAAAAAAACTTTAGGTCAAGTGCTTGCTGAACTTACAAGTATCTATAAGCAAGAAGAATATATTAGTTACTCAGCTACAATTATGTATTATATTATGTATAATAATTCATTACCACTAAAGGGACTAATGATTACACCAACATATGATAAAAGAGAAGAATTTTCTGATATGTACATTGAAGATCATAATGATAGATTAATAGCGTTAGCCAATTATTATAAAACGAGAAATTACTATAAAAGTTATGGTGAAACTATAAAAATATATGTAGCAGATGAACCTGCATTATTACATACAAATATCGTATATAATGATGATATAAATAATCCAGGCAACTTATTATTTATTAAAGAATTTATTGATTATGTAATAAACTATCGTATCGAAAATAAAATAGATGATATTTCTTTAGAAGAATTAGAAAAATTAAAAGATGAATTTATAAATAATCATCAACTAGAAATTGAAGAATATCATAAAAAGAATAATTTAACTTTAAAAAGAGAAAAAAATTAATTTTCTCTTTTTTGTTCTTTTATTAATTTAGCATGAGCTACTACTCTTTCATCATCACCATAACAACTTGATAATGTTAGAATTTTATCTTTAACATTAACATAAGTATTAAAATTAAAGATACTTCTTTTAGTTATAGTATTAATAAATTCATTGTAATCATCTCTTGTTTTAAAATAAGTTTTAATATAATAATTTTCTTTTGGTATATGATAAACACTAAATATTAAAAAGATATAATTATATTTTGGAGTAGATATTTTTATTAAGTGATTATTTATATCATTAAACCAACTTTCTTCTAAAACATTTTTAAGTGATCCAAATAAAGAATTATCTTTTCTTCGATGACCATAAA
>CANRQF010000024.1 GCA_947632715.1 uncultured Bacilli bacterium
TTTTCCTAACTAATCTAAGTTCTGTTTTAAATAATTCTACTACTGATTCATCATCTATATTGTCATGGCTTTCTTTTATTTTAGAATATATTTCTCTTGCTATATCCAAGTCACAAGATATATGAGTATTAATTCCTTTATAAGTAACATAACGGCCATACATATAATCATACATTATTTGTTGCTCTAAAGTTAAATAGTCAATACTTCTCAATCTATTACTTATTTCAAACACTCTTTGATCTAATCCACATTTTATACAACCATAATAATTATCTGAACGACCTTCGCAACTATCATAATCATGTAAAACATTTACCCATATGTGATTACAAGAATCATATTCTTCAACTTTTAATTTCTTATATAAATTTAATTGTTTGATTGCTAAATTCTCATTTTGCTTTCGTAATTCCAAATACCTTTTTAATACTTCATTGTTTTCTAATTCTCTTAATTCATTTAAAGTTTTTTCTCTTTCTTTAAATATTTGTTCATATTGTTCTTTTAAATTTACCATATAATTAAAACCTCCAATTTAATTATATGTGTATTATTTACACTTGTCAATAATTATTTATTTAATTCATTGCTCTTTTAAACATTTTTTCTAAATCATAGATACTAAATTTGATAATGGTTGGTCTTCCATGAGGACAATTGTAGGGATTATCACACTTAACTAAATTTTTAAGTAATCCTTCTATTTCTAACATAGATATATGTTCATTAGCTTTTATAGCCATTTTACAAGCTAGAGTTATGGCAACATTTTCTCTAAACTTAATAACATCAAAGTCACCATCTAAATTAATAATTAAGTCAATTATCTTTCTTATACTTTCTTCTTCATAACCAGATTTAAGCCAAGTTGGATGACTAAGTATTCTAATTGTGTTAATACCAAACTCTTCCCATTTAAAACCAATGTTAGTAAATACTTCTTTATGTTCCATAAATTTTTGATATTCACTTGTGGAAAGTTCAATCGTAATTGGGATAAGCATATCAATTATATTTATTTCTTCATTTTTTAGATTATTTAAATATCTTTCATAATTAACTCTTTCTTGAGCAGCATGTTGATCAAGTAAATATATTCCTTCATCATTTTCACAAACAATATAAGTACCTAAACATAAGCCAACTGGATATAAAACTAAACTTTTAAATTCTTCATTTTTAACATTATTTTCAATATCACCGAAATCAAATGTTGTTTGAGTTGTTTGAGTAGACTCTGGATTATTATTTGTTGGTATATTATTAACACTAAAAGTAGTATTATAATTAGTCTTTTCTTCAAAATTATTATTTTCTTTTTTTATGGCATCTGGTATTAATAAATTATTATATAAAGTATCTTTTATTGTATTATATAATAAATCATATAAACTATTCATTTTACTTATTTTAACATCTTGTTTAGTTGGATGAATATTAACATCGACTAAAGTTGGATCTACTTCAATGTTTATAACTACTACTGGATATTTACCATCAGGTTTATATGTATAATAAGCATCATTTATAGCTCTATTTATATCATTATTTCTAACTACCCTGCCATTAATAAAAGTTATAATACTATTTCTTGATGATCTTAATATTTCTGGTTTACAAACATAACCACTTATTTCAAAATCATCATTATAATTTTTTATTTCTAACATTTTACTAGAAATATTTAAGCCAAATATTTCATGAATAGTTTTAAGTAAATTACCTTTACCACTAGTTTTTAAAATTACATTAGTATTATTTGTTAAAGTAAAAGCTATATCTGGTTTAGCTAAAGCAAGTCTTTCAATGTAGTTTGTAATATTAGCAAGTTCTGTTTGTTCTGTCTTTAAATATTTAAGACGAGCTGGTGTATTATAAAAAATATTAGAAATAGTTATTTTAGTACCTATTCTTGCTTTGCTTAAGTCTTCTTCTAATATTTCTCCACCTTTAATATGAATATAAGTTCCTACTTCATCTTTACATGTTTCCATTACTACTTCTGAGACACTGGCAATTGATGGTAGAGCTTCACCTCTAAAGCCTAAAGTATTAATAAAGAATAAATCATCATCTTTATATATTTTACTTGTAGCATGTCTTAAAAAAGCCATTTTAGCATCTATTTTATCCATACCAATACCATCATCAATAACAGTTATTTCTCTAAGTCCACCCTCAACTAAATTAACTTTAATATTTTTAGAGTTAGCATCAATACTATTTTCTACTAATTCTTTAACAATAGATGCACATTTTTCAATAACTTCTCCGGCAGCAATCTTATTAGCTAAATTTTCATTCATTACTTTAATAACACTCATTTATAACACCACTTTTACTTAATAATTGAATCTCTTATTTCTATTTTTCTATTTGTTTTTATTTTACCTTTATTTATATAGATAAATCCTTTATCTAAAACAATATCTTTATTAACTAAATCATATTCATAATCTAACTTACTATTATCTTTTTTACTTTTAATAACTACATCACTACTAACTAATAAAGTTAAGTTTCCTATACCCATTATTTTTAAATCATCAATAGATAAAATATAATCTTCTTTTAAACTCTTAGTATGAAGCATTATTTTATCTATATTAACTTTATTTTTATTAATAATTAATCCTGGAGTATCATAAATAACATAATTATCTAATTTAATCTTAATAAAATCTAGAGTTGTATTATTATATTTACTAGTAGTTAAATTACTATTAGTTATTTTATTGATTAAAGTTGATTTACCAGAACCAGTTTCTCCACATATAATAACTTTTTCATACTCTTTAATTAAATTAACTAATCTATTTAAATATAAATTTTGTTTCGAACTAATAAAGAATATTTCTTCTTTTATCTTATAAACTCTTTTAATATTTTCTTCTAAATGTTCTAATTTTAAATTATCTGGTATAATATCACATTTATTTATAACTAATATCTTATTATTATTAATTAAATTATAATTATTAATTAATTCTTTATTTAAACTAATTAAATCAGTTATAAAAATAGTATAATAACCAAGTTTATTTATTTTATTTATAATATCATAATTATTAATATCATTTACTTTAATATCCATATTATAATGAATAGTTTTAAAACAACGAGCACAATAGGGATTATCTAATTTATTAGTATAACCTAGTTTATCTTTAAAAGTATTTTGTAATTTTATTCCACAACCAATACACTTACTCATAATATTTTCCTTTAATAACTAAGTCTTTTTTATTTAAAGATTTAATAATAATTTTTTCTAATATTCTTAAAATTCTAGTTGAAAATGGTTCACTTTCACTAATTGAATTAACTAATATAGTTGTAAAATTCATTCTGTTACCTCCTAAAATATCTGTAACTAGTACATCGCCAATCATAGCTATCTCTGTATCTTTATAATTATATATTTCTAATATTTTTTTGAATTTTCTTTTAAATGGTTTAAATGATCTAAATGATGCATCAATGTTTAATTTTTCTTTAAATGGACGAATACGATCTTTACTACTATTAGAAATAATAATAACTTTAAAATCTTTTTCTAAATCATAAATAAGCTCTCTTAATTCATCGGTAGGATAATCATTATCATAACTAGTAAGAGTATTATTTAAATCAAAAAGTAAACATTTTATTCCTCTTTTTTTTAATTTTTTATAATTTATTGTATAAATACTTTGTGTATATATATCTGGTATAAAATTATCCATAACTACCCTTTCTTTTTTTGCTTATAATATAATTTTAATCTAATTATTTTTATTATTCAATATTGAACTTAAAAAAAATAAGCATTGCGCTTATTTTTAAAACCAAACATTAGATACATCACAGTTACTACTTGATGGAAGTGGACTAGCCATATCCATTTTAACAATTGTTGGGAATGTAAACGATGAACCAAATATAAGAGCATTACCAACTTGTAAACTTTTTATCTTTTCAATCATTTCTTCATCAATATATGGTATCATTGGTCTAATATGTTCTAAGTCAGCTGGATGCGAAATTTTAAAGATTAAGAAATTACTACATTGTGATAAAACAGTTTGCGAAAGTTCAGAAGGTCTTTGACTAACTAAAGTTAGTAACACAGCATATTTACGTCCCTCTTTAGCAATTCTTTCAAAAATATTATAACCAAGTATATCTACATCGCTATCATGTTGAACATATCTATGTGCTTCTTCTAAAACGATATTAATTGGTCTACTTCCTCTTTCTACTTCATATTTACCATAATCAAATAAGAATTTAGAATATATTTTAGCAATAACTTTAGCAAATCTATCATTTATATTAGCTAAGTTAAGATTAATAACTTGGGCTTTTTCACCATCTATATTAGTAAGTTCTTCAAAAAATTCTTGTTTATTAAAAGCTTTTTCAAATTCAAAGAATCTACTATAATCACTATTAACAATACTAGCAAGTCTTACTCTAAGTTCATTAGCAGTTTCATATACACGATCATTATTTAAAACACCTTCATCAATTAAAGCAAAATCAAAAGCATATAATAAATCTTTTAAAGTATATGGGGTATTAACATCTGGTAAAGATAGCTCTAAATCTTGAACAACATATTTTTGCATAAAGTTAATAACTAATTCCATATCTTTAATTTTTCCCGTATTATCAATCATTAAACATTGCTTTAATGGTCTAGTATAACCTGGTTGGTAAACTTCAGTATTTAAGTTTAATTCCTCTGTATGATATCTTGATAAAACAGAAAATACTTGATCTCGTATTTGAGATGGTGATTTACCATTAATAAAAATATCTAGGATAGCTCTAGCAATTATACTATTTTTATGAATAGTAGTTTCTTCATCATTTTTTAAGAATACTTTTACTAACTTTAAAGCCTTTTCTACTATTGGTATTTGATTTTTACTATTAACTTCAAGTAAAAGACATATATCATCTAAACTTAGTAACCATAAAGGTATTCTTAAGAAATTATTTGATTCTGTATTACTATCATAATATTTAAAATGTAATTTAGGATTAACATAATCAATTTTACTAAATGCACTTTGATATTCACCATAGGCATCGACGATAAAAAAGGTTGAATTTATAGGGCTAGCATCCTTTTTATAAAATAAATTTTGAAGTAATCTTGCTACCCCACAACTTTTTCCTGATCCTGTATTACCTAAAATAACTAAGTGACTAGCAAATAATTTATCGATAGTTAAATAAATAGGATAATCTTGATATAAAGCACTTTTACCAAGATATAAACTATTATTTGGTTTATAATCATTAATACCAAATAAAATCTTTATTTCATCATTATTTAAAAGACTTATTTTAGATGTTAAGGCAGGTTTTTTTGTTAGACCAAAAACAAATTTATTATTAATAAATTCTCCGATTAATTTTAAATCAAAAGTATTTTTATTTATATTTATTATTTCACCAATATATATCTTTTCATTATCTACTGCTTTAGCATACATATTAATTAAACCCGTATTGGTATTAATATTATTACTTACTTTTAAATAGTTATTATTAATTTCTAAAATATCACCTAACATAAAACCTCTTCCATTCTAAATAAAATTATATACTATTATTTCCATTTTAACAAGATTAAATAAAAAATAAAGAAGAAATTCTTCTTTATTTTACAACAATATTAACTATTTTATTAGGAACAACAATAGTTTTTACTATTTCTTTATCTTTGGTATGATTAATAACATTAGGAAGATTTAATGCTTTATTTATAACACTATCTTTATCTTCATTAACAAGAGTAACAATACTTCCTCTTAATTTACCATTTACTTGAACACCAATTTCAATTTCATCTTCAATAGTTTTACTCTCATCATATACTGGCCAAGGTTCATAAGCAATAGTTTCACTATGTCCCATTCTCTCCCAAATTTCTTCCGTCATAAATGGTGCAATTGGATTTAATAATTTAATAAAATCTAAAGCCATATATTTAGGGAAAACATCTTCTTTCATTACCGCATTTATAAAAATCATCATTTGACTTATCGCAGTATTAAAATTAAGACTTTCAAAATCTTCTGTTACTTTCTTAATTGTCTTATGATATATTTTCTCTAAATTTTTATTATCTTCATCCTTTATTTTATTATCTTCTATATATAAATTCCAAACTTTATCTAAGAATTTTTTAGAACCCATTACGCCATTATTATTCCATGGTTTATCAGCTTCAAGTGGCCCCATAAACATTTCATAGAATCTTAAAGTATCTGCTCCATAATCACGAACAATATCATTTGGATTAACAGAATATTCAGGATATCTTTTACCCATTTTAATACCATTAGCTCCTAAAATCATTCCTTGATGGACTAATTTTTTAAATGGTTCTTTAACTGGTACTAAACCTTTATCATAAAGAAAATTATTCCACATTCTTGAATATAATAAATGACCAACTGCATGTTCTGGACCACCAACATATAAGTCAACTGGCATCCAATGTTTTAATAATTCTTTATCAGCAAATTCTTTATCATTATGAGGATCTATATATCTTAAGAAATACCAACTAGAACCAGCAGAACCTGGCATTGTTGAAGTTTCTCTTTTACCATGATGACCATTAATAGTAACATTTACCCAATCAACTGCTTTTTCAAGTGGTGAATCACCCGTTTTAGATGGTGAATAATCTTCTAATTCTGGTAATATTAAAGGTAATTCACTATCATCTAAAGATATACTTTCACCATTATCTAAATGAACAATAGGTATTGGTTCACCCCAATATCTTTGACGAGCAAATATCCATTCACGTAAACGATAATTAATTTTTTTCTTACCCGCTTTTTTACTTTCTAAAAATTCTAACATTTTATTTATGGCATCTTCTTTATTAAGACCATCTAAGAACTCCGAATTTATATGTTTACCATCACCCGTCCATGCTTCTTTAGATATATCGCCACCTTCTAGAACTTGAATAATAGGAATATTATATTTTTTCGCAAATTCATAATCACGATCATCATGAGCAGGAACAGCCATAATAGCACCCGTACCATAACTTTTTAAAACATAATCACTAATATAGATAGGAATTTCTTTATCATTAACTGGATTAATCGCATATGCTCCCGTAAATACACCCGTTTTTTCTTTATTAAGTTCTGTTCTTTCTAAATCAGATTTACGAGCACATTCTTTTTTATAAGCATTAACTTCTTCTTTTTGCTCTTTTGTTGTAATTTCATCTACTAATTCATGTTCAGGAGCTAAAACACAATAAGTAGCACCGAATAAAGTATCGCATCTAGTTGTAAAAACAGTAAAATCTAAATTAGAATTAGCTACTTTAAAATTAACTTCAGCGCCAATACTTTTACCAATCCAATTTCTTTGAATTTCTTTAGTTGACTCTGGCCAATCAATGGTATCTAGACCTTCAAGTAATCTTTCAGCATATTTGGGAATATCTATTACCCATTGTTTCATATTCTTTCTAACAACAGGAAATCCTCCTCTTTCACTTTTACCATCAATTACTTCATCATTTGATAAAACTGTTCCTAGTTCTTCACACCAATTTACAGGCATATCAATATATTTGCATAAGCCATCTTCATATAATCTTTTAAATATCCATTGAGTCCATTTATAATAAGATGGATCTGAGGTTGATATTTCTCGATCCCAATCATAAGAAAAACCTAACATTTTTAATTGTTTCTTAAATGTTTCAATATTTTCATTAGTAAATTTAGCCGGATGATTACCAGTTTTAATGGCATATTGTTCAGCAGGTAATCCAAATGAATCAAAGCCCATTGGATGTAAAACATTATATCCTTGCATTCTTTTCATCCTACATACAATATCAGTTGCAGTATATCCTTCAGGATGACCAGCATGTAATCCTACCCCAGATGGATAAGGAAACATATCTAAACAATAAAATTTAGGTTTAGAATAGTCTCTTGCATCTGTTTTAAATGTTTTATTTTCTTCCCAATATTTTTGCCATTTTTCTTCAATCTTTTTTGTTTCCATTTTCACCATAACCTTTTCTTTTTAAATATCTACCTAATAATTCATATAAAGAATATATGAGGGCAAATAATAATATAAATCCTAAAATAAATTTTAATATTATATAAGTATTAATAGATATTATTACCATACTTACTATAGTAATAATTAAACTATTAATAATTGAAAAAATAAATAACATCTTTTTAGTTAATAATTTTTCTTTATTTAAATTAAATTTATTAACTAAATAAGATACTTCAATTAATTCACTATCTTTCTTATTCTTCTTTTTCTTTTCCTTTTTATTTTTATTTTTCAATCTTTTCAGGTATTTTCTTTTTGTAAAATAATAATCCATGGAAAGAATTAATAAAAATAAAAGTAAAGCAGAAATTAAATATTCTATTTTCATTTTTACCTCATTTTTAAAAAAAATAAAAGGTAATACCAAAGGGTGAATAATATCCACGGTACCACCTTATTTTTTTCTTTCTTAGTCTTTAACGGAACCACC
Source organism: uncultured Bacilli bacterium (assembly GCA_947632715.1). GTDB lineage: Bacteria > Bacillota_I > Bacilli_A > RF39 > UBA660 > SIG200. The sequence goes on from CANRQF010000024.1 coordinate 8,546, forward strand.
CAAAACATCTAAAAGCAAGTTCATAATATTCAATTATTAGTTTCCACCAATCACTAACTCTCTTTAAATTAAGATATTATTACTACTCTTTCTTCACTTGTTTTAATGTATTATATTAAATTTCTTCAATATATTCAAGTAATTTTATAAACATTTTTATAAATATTTGATTTAATCCATTTGATGACAATTTCTTTATAGCTATTCTCTTTTTACTAATAGGCATATCACTAAATATAATTGATGATATTATTTCTTTTAATAAAGTTTCTATTTTTAAATCACTAATAATATCAAAAATATCTTCATTAATTATTCTTACAGCATCTATCTCAATATCAGTACCAGTACAACTAATATTTAATTGTCTTCTCGTATCAACATCTTTTATTTCAATAATATAATCATTATCTAAAACATAACCATTAAAATCTTTAGATAATTTATCTATACTTACCGTAACATTAGATGGCTCTCTTGTATTTCTAAATTTAATTTTATAATCTCTTTTATCATCAATTACACCTGTTTTACCTTCAACTGGATGAATAGTTAAAATATAATTATCTTTTGTATATTCAAAATTAATTGAACTAATAATATATTCACCTTGTTCATACTTTTTAGTTATACCATCATCTTCATACAATCTATAAGTATTGCTATTACCTGGAAATACATCAATTTGAATTTCCTTTGGTGGTTTAGTATCATTTATATCCTCTCTTAATTCTGCAAGAGGAATGATGGCTCCAGCTTTTGCAAAAACAGGATAATCTTCATCTTTATAAAAGGCTATATATCTTTTATTACCAACAAATTTTTTACCAGTTTTAAAATCATACCATATACCTTTAGGTAAAAATATTTTTTCAACTGCTCTATTCATGACTTGATCTTTTGGTTTAGTTATTGGGGCAATTAATAATTCTGTTCCAAAATAATATTCATTACGATAATTAGGTTCATCAATAAGTTCAGGATAATAGTAATATAAAGGTTGAACTACAGGTAAATAAGTATCATGATATTTATAATTTTCGGTATATAAATAAGGAATTAATTTATGTCTTAATTTACAATATTCTTTAACAATATTATAAGTATTTAAATCCCAACGCCATGGTTCTCTTTTATAATATGCTCCTCTTCTAGCACTAAATCTAAAAATTGGACTATAAGCTGCTAATTGGACATATCTTAAATACAATTCACTATCTTCAATACCATTTTTAAAACCACCAACATCATGACTCCACCAAGACATACCAATATTACTTGCAGTAGAATTAAAATATGGTAAATATTTTAAAGTGTCCCATCCAACTTTTGTTTCACCTGAATAATGAACTGGATAACGATGAGCAGCTCTACCACCATTTCTCGATAAAATCATACCTCTTTTATCATCATATTTCTTATAATTAGTATAATGATAATAATTAAGAGCTCTGGTTGTTATTTCATCTTTAGAATCAAGCCAATAAAAGTCAACACCTAGTCTATCTAATGGATCAATTAAATTATAAAAATAACTATCAATAAAATTTTTATCTAAAACTCTAAATGGTATTACATTATCATTAGCAATATTTAAATCAGCACACATATTTAAATATCCTTCATTCATGGAATTAATACCTTCACTACCATCTAAGTTAAGTCCTAATCTAATATTATGACTATGTAAGTATTTAATAAATTCTTCGGGATTATTAAATAATTCTTTATTAAATGTATAACCAGATTTATATAAATTATAATTTCTTTTATCTTTATTATGCCAAAATTCACTTAACAATAATACTGATAATGGTATATCATGTCTTTTAAAATCATCAATTAATCTTTTTGTATCATCAAAATTATATATTAAGTCTCTATTCCACCATATACCTAAAGCATATCTTGGTAAAAGTGGAGGTACACCAGTTAAAGTAAAATAATCTTTTAAACATAAGCCAAAATCTCTACGATAGATAAATAAATAAAAATCAGTTCTTTTTGTTTTACTTGGTAACATATAGCCATCAGCATCAATTAACATTGAATTAGAATCATCTAAAACAGCAAAACCATCAGTTGAATATAAACCGTTAGATAAATCTGTCTTGGCTAAAAAGGTTTCAATTGAAAAAGCACTACCCTTAAAGTTACGAGCCTCCGGATGACCATAATACCACATTTTATCCGTATTAACTAATTTAACTTTCAAATTAGAGTCTGGGGCAAAAGCAGGTCCTTTATAAGGTTTTTCTTTAGCATATTGAAGCATAAAATATTTTGTAGATATAACAATAAATTTATCATCTTGTTCTACTTTTATTTTTGGTAAATTAAATTTTCTATTATGTACTATTTCAGTTTCACCATCATAAAATTCCCCATTTGTAGAGTATTCAAAACGAATTAAGCGTTCACTTAATATTGTTATACGATAATTGACTCCTTTAATAATACTTTTACTATCTACTAAGAAGTCATCAGGATTAGATTTAAAATGTGTTCCTAAACTAGCCATATCATAACCTCTTTTACTTTATCTACTATATAAGAATATCAAATAATCAATATTTTTTCAATCTTCTTTAACAAAAAAAGTTGAAAATCATTAAATTTTCAACATTCATTTTTAATAGCCAATTTCTTCAACATATTTATCTATTTCTTCAGAATATTCTTTAGTACCAATTATAATGATTAAAGTTTTTTTAACTCGAGAAAATACTAAATATTCATTATCAGAAACAGATACATTCTTTTGCATTTGTGTTCCTTGGGTTTTACTATTTTTTGAATCAGATGTTATATATTTAGTTATATTATCATTATAATTTTTAAATACTTTTTTAGCGTCTGTATCTTTTTCAAATTCATAATATTCAATTTTAAATGGTAAATCCTCTTTACTTGCTACTACATATGTTTTAGATTCATATGGTGCTTCTTCATTTTCACTTATTGTAAAACCTAAAGCTGAAAAATGATTTTTAAATTCTTCTGTATCAATACTTTTAAAACCACATCCTGCAGTAAATAAACACACTCCCACAATAATTAAAATTCCTATTAAAATACTCAATTTTTCTTTCATTTTTATCCCTTTCCTTTAAATTTATTTGTAAATATATTTATTACTTTATTAAATTCTTCTTCTTCTAAAGATTGTAAATATTCTTTACCATCTTTAATTATTTGCTTTTTAATACAACAATCATTTTCATCTTGTTCATTAACTAAGAAATAATAATTATTATTATCCATTACTATTCTATCTAATACTTCATATTTTTTATTATCATCGAGAGTAAATACATTAACTTCTACTTGTTCCATTATTTATCCCTTTCATATTTTTAATTGTTTCATAATCTTCACTATAGATTTTTACTTCTAAATTAATATACTTATTAATTAATGCTTTTAATATTTCTCTTTGCTCTTCCGTTAAACTTGCATATCCTTTTTGTTTATAAGCATCAAGCATTATTTTTTCATCATCAGTAAGATTAACATAAGTACTAATATATTCAACAAAATTCATTGGCATATTTAAATTTTGAAATACTTTATTCATGGCATCTAAAGCAGTTTCTAATGAAACATTCATATTTCTAAACGTATTCATTATAGCAGTATCTAATATATTATCAGATACTGATTGTAATGTTTTAATATCATTAGCTATACCATCATAATCATAGATAACGTATTCTCCACTTGGACTAATTTCTTCATTACGACTCACAATTGATGTTGGTGGTATATATCTTGTTCCACTCTTTACTTCATGGAATTCTTCTTCATTTAAATAACTAGCAATATACTCATTTACTTCATTTGTTAATTGTTTATCTTTATGAATACTATTTACATAACTAATTAATATTACTAATGCTGTACCAATAGATATAAATTTCAAAACTTTTTTAACAATATCATTTTTTGTTGTTTTCTTTTTTTCATGTTTAACAACTTCATTAGTTTTATTGCCAACTGAATTTTTCTTTAATTTTACACTCTCTTTTATTGTATTAATTAAATTATCAGCTCGACCATTCTTTATATCTTCATCACTATGTTTACTTCTTATATAAGTAATTATATCATCTAATTCAGCATCAAGTAAATCTACATCTTGTAATTTATCTTTGATAATCTTTATTGTTTCACTTTTAGCATTTACTAAATTGATTGGATTAAATGAATTATTAGGATTAACTTTTTTTTCTTCTTGAGTATTTTCAACATTTACAACTTCTAATGGTACATCTAAATTTTCTTCTTCCATGTTTATATCATTAGTTGTTTGTAATTTTTCTTCTAAAACACTCGGATCAATCGTCTGTAATTCACTTACATTTAGCTCTTTCTTAATTAAACTAGCAGCACTTGCAATAATAACATTATTTTTTATTGTATCATCAGTGATATTAGCATTATTAATTTTTTTAGCAACTTTATTAGCTATTTCTTGAATTAAAACAGCTTTAACATCACCAGTAATATTATTCTTTTTGATTATTGCTTGGACGGCTTTATTCATTTTTAGAAATACATCACTTAATATTGCATTATCCATATATCCACACCCTCTAGTATTTTCACTATAATATTTTTTTACAAATTAGTCAATTATACTATACATTCTATTTTGTATACTTTACATTATTTTACTCTATATTTAATTTTTTAGTAACCAATTTACTAGCTAAATAAGCTAAACCTAACATAATAAAAATAACAACTAATATTTTGGGATTCCTTAAACTTTCTAGTAAGCTTGTTGCAATAAATCCCCAAAAGAAAACTAAAGATACTTTACCAATAATAAGAGAATATAAATATTTACGGAAATCCATTTTTGATAAAGCAGCACAAATATTAACCATGAAAGCTGGTGTAAAAGGAATTGCCACAATTAACGCTAAAGTTGACAGCTTCATTTTGTCAATCTTTTTCATTAATTTGTCAAATTTTTTATTTTTACGAACCTTTCTTGTAAAATAATTATTAAATAATTTACGAACTAAAAAGAAAGATAGAACACAACCTACAATGGTTAATATATAAGAAATTAAAAAACCAACAATATAACCATATGAAACAAAAACAATACCTATAAAGACAAACAATGGTAATATTGGTATAATTGATTCTAAAACAATTAATAAACAAGCAAGTAATGGTCCATAAAAGGAAGAACTGTTTATTAAATTTACAATAATATTATATAATTCATTAAAAAAATCCATACTTATCACATATTCATTATAATATAAGTATGGACAATTTTCACGAATTTATTACATAAGTTACATCATAACCGTAAAACGAAAGTATCCTTACTGCTTGTTTACTTTTATGACCTTTATCACAAATTATATAGTATTTTTTATTTTTATCAAGAATTGTTTTATGATTCATTAGTAGTTTATCATAATAAATGTTTACACTATAGGGATTATGTTTTTCTTTATAACTAATGGGATCTTTAACATCAATTAATAGTCCCATATTAGGATTATAATCTATTTCCTTAATAGATTTCATTTTACCACCATTATAATATATGAACTATTTAAATTATGAAAAATTACTAATACCTAAAAAAGTGATTTGTTCAATCACTTTTATTCACTAAAGAAATCATCAAAAAATTCATCATCTGTTATAACATTTTCATTTACGATAACACTATTAACATCTAAATTAACTTTTGGATCCGTTTTTTCTTCTTGTTTAGTATCATCTAAATTTTCTATTTCTTCTTCTTTAAGTTTATCCATCAATGAACTCGTTTCTTTATTAGCATTATCCATTATTTCTCTATTTTGAGCTTTTAATTTTTCTTTTTGACGTTTTTCTTCTTCATCTAATTCTTGTAATTTTTTATCAATATCACGCATCATTTCATCAATATCTAAGCCTTTTAAACCATTATCAAATGTACTAATAGGACTTGTTGGTTTAGATTGTTCATTATTATTAAAAATTGAATTATTAAGAGAATTATTATTATTTCTAACACTATTAAATGGATTATCATTCATACCACCAAAATTAGGCATTCCACCTCCAAATGGATTAAAACCACCAAAAGGATTATTAGACATACCCATACTATTTCCACCCATTGGATTATTCATCATCATTTCTGATTTTTTACTAGTTACATATTTTTTTAAATCGAATAGTTCAATTGGATGTGGTTCTCTTTCTTTATATGTTGCTTCAGGATAATCTTCACCCCAATCAATTTTGAAATTAGGTGTATATTTTGTCTTAAAAGGACTTGTACGTAATCTAATAATTATCGCATCCCCGAGTTTTAATTTTTGTAAATCACTAATCGTAATTAAAGGGGTTGATGCTGTTTTATCTTTATCTTTAGATTTAACTTCACCACACATTTTACTTATTTCTTCTAAGGCTTTTAACTCAGTACTAATTAAATAAATTAAATTACCACAATTACCTCTTATAACTTGAGCAACATTTTCCCCATATATATCATTTAATTGCGCATAATTTTGAATAATAAATGTAAAACGAATATCTCTACTACGAGCTGCTGAAACCATACTATCAACATCTTTAAGTGGTGGCATATTAGCAAATTCATCAAGAATAAAATTAGTTCTATATTGAAGTTTACCACCATTACTTTGAGCTACATCGATAAGTGTTTCATAACATTGTTTAATAAAGATAGTCATTAAACTATGATAAGTTTTCTTTTCATCATGAATAATCATGAATACTGCTGTCTTTTCACGACCTATATCACGCATATCAAAATCACTATAGGAAAGCATTTCGGAAAGATTTTCTTTCGTTGAAAACATTCTTATCTTTTGACTAAATGTTGAAAGTAAACCACCTTTAGTATCACTTGGAGCATTAATTACCGTATTGGCAAACATATAAGCATTTGAATCTTTACCTTTCATATTAAAGTATTCTTTAATATAATTGCTTGCTCCAGCATATCTTTCTTCGCCAACATTACTCATATAGTTAATACTATTTAAATTAACTTCTTTTTCATTAGCATCTTGAAATAAACCTAAAGCAATTCCAGAAAAATAATCGGCAGCACCTTTCTCCCAGAAATCTGAATCACTCTTATTGTTTGGATCATATAAAATATTTAAAGATATATCTTCCAATAGTTCAGTTGCTTTATCATTATTTCCTTCTTTATAGTATTGATATGGTAATGCTAAAGGATTCCAAGCATTACCTTTATTTGGTTCTCTAAAATTTAAAACTATAATTTTATATCCTCTATCTTTTAAATTTTCTGCTGTTTTTCTGTAGATTTCACCTTTAGGATCGGTAATAATCATACTTTCACCTTTTTTAGCAAGTAAATTAACCATTGGAAATACTAAATTTTCTGTTTTACCAGAACCAGTAGATCCAATAACTAAATTATGATATGAACCATTATCTACCCATATTTCTTTGCCATTATTAATTAAAGGTATACCTGCAGCATTTAACGTCTTACTTGTTGGTATTACTTTAACTACTCCAGTTCCTTCTTTTATTTCTTTATCTTTAGCCCATCTTGCATAACCATCATTTGGTTTTTCATCAGAAATTTTTAAGCCAAAACCTTTCTTTTCTTTATCAAATATATAAGAAGATACACTTAAAAAGACAAATATTAATGCGCCAAAAAAACCAAATATTGTAAATAAAATATATTCACTAGAAAATGCACTTATAGGAATAAACCCGGAAAAAGAACCAGTATTCATTAAACTAAATAAATTAGAAACAGCAAGTGCTACTAAATATAATAATAATATACAATAAAGTACAAATAAGAAAAAGTCTTTTGGCTCTACCTTAAATTTCAAAATTATCATCCCCAACTACATAATATTTTATCAAATTGCTTAACTAAAGTCCATATTTCTTTATATTTCTTTATAAAACTTTTTGAAAATTATCGTTCTTTTTTTGAAATAATACATTATTTATTCCACCTTCAGAAAAATATCTTTCACTTATCATAATACTTTCAATTCCATTAATTTCTAAAACATATTTAATATGATAAGTAGGTACTACTAATAAATCTTCAACTTTAACTTCTTCTTTAAATAAATTAATTCTTTGATTATTATAATTAATATATACTAAGTTAAAATAATTTTCTGAATCAATACTTTCATTAATGACTATATTAGATACTGATATTATCTCATCCATAATACCATTATTATCAATATCTAATATAGCCTTTTCATTGATATTTAAATCATCCATATTAATATTAAATTTCATTTCATTTTTTATATCTTCTAAATCATTTATATCAATTTGTGTTAATTGAAAATTTTTAATATTAAGATATAAATCATTATTTGTATATGCTAATAAATTTCCATTATAAGATATATAATTATTATTTTTATCAAATAAATTCCATACATTTAATCTTTTAAAATAAAATTCTCCTTTATAAATATTGTTTTCATAAGTTTGAAACAATGAATCAATATTTTCAAATGTTGATTCTCTATAAAAACGATTATCATTAACTCGCCAAAAATCAGTATTATC
>CANRQF010000025.1 GCA_947632715.1 uncultured Bacilli bacterium
ATATATATCACTCTCACTTTCTAAATTTAGATAACAAAAAAACTAACATTTCTGTTAGCATTTATTACTCTCGAAATTTCAAAAGTTCGAGTTTCCTATCATATTGGAGCAAGTGAGGAGAATCGAACTCCCATCCCAACCTTGGCAAGGTTATATATTAACCATTATACTACACCTGCATGACTAGTCATATAATACCAAATTTTTTAATAATTTGCAACAAAAAATTTTACATGTTATAATTAAATAGCAAAGAAGGTGCTTAATGAAGAAGATAAAAAGTGGATTAAAAAAATTATGGCGATTAATTATAAAATATTTTTATATGAATAGATTATTTATAACATATGTAATTTTAGCAATTATTGGTGCAACTATCTTAAGAGAAGTTACAATTACTAATGGCTTTAGTTTAAAACCTTTTATTACTGATTTAGGTATTATTTTTCTTTTAGGAGCTATTGGTTATTTATTTAAACCCCAAAATCAATTTAAATATTTTTTTACAGTAATCATTGTTTTTACAGTTATAGAAGTAATTAATTCTGTTTATTTTACATTTTATGAAGGCTTTGTATCTGTTGCTTTAATTCAAACTTTATCTCAAGTGGAAACAGTAGCAGATTCCATATTTGTCAAACTAAGAATAATAGATTTTATTTATATTTTACAACCTATTATATTCTATTATATGCATAGAACTTTAAAATATTCTAATTATTATAATTTAATTGGTAAGATTGAAAGTAAAAAATTAATGGTAGCATTTACTGGTATCTTATCATTTATCTGTTTAGCTTTTTCCTTTGGTACTGCCGAAAGTGTCGATTATGGAAGACTAGTAAAACAATGGGATAGAGGATATATTGTTAAAAGATTTGGGGTATTACTTTATCAAGGTAATGATGTCATTCAAACTATAATTCCTAAAATTAATAGTTTATTTGGTTATGAAGATGCTATTCAATTATTTAATAATTATTTTGATGATGAAGAGAAAAATACTTATAAAAAAGATAATAAGTATACTGGTATACTAGAGGGATATAATATTATTTATGTTCATATGGAAAGTATGCAAACATTCTTAATGGATTTGGAATTCAATGGAGTAGAAGTAGCTCCAAATCTTAAGAAAATAGCTAGTGAAGGAATGTTCTTTAATAATTTCTATCCGCAAGTATCTACTGGTACATCATCTGATGCTGAATATATAACCCTTACGGGTTTAATGCCTAGTAACTTTGGCACTGTATTTAGTAATTTTTCTAATAATGAATTTCATACTATTTTAAAAGATTTAAAGAATAAAGGTTATTATACTTTTAGTATGCATGGTAATGCGGTTGGTATGTGGAATAGAGTTAATGTTCATCCTAAATTAGGTTATGAAGGTTTATATTTTAGAGATACATTTGATTTTGTTAATGAGAAAGGAAATCCTGACTATATTGGTTTAGGTATCAATGATAAATTATTCTTTAAACAAGCTGTTGAAAAAATTGAAGGTATTGAAGATACTTATGATAATTATTTTGGAACTGTTATTACTTTAACTAATCACTCACCATTCTCACCAAATGATGCCTTTACTTTAGATATTAATGATTATTATGTAGATAGTGATACTTTAGAAAATACTAGCTCTTGTTATTTATGTGACCGTGATATTGGTAGATATATTGTTAGTAGTCATTATGCTGATGAAGCTCTAGGAGATTTTATTAATTATATTAAAGAAAGTGATCATTTTGATAATACAGTATTTGTATTTTATGGTGATCATGATGCCAAAATTAGTTATAAAGATATGAATTATTTATACAATTATGATTATGTAACTGGTGAATTAAAAGATCCATCTGATCCAACCTATATTGAATATGATAGTTATGATCATAATTTAAATAAAAAGACACCATTAATTCTTTGGACTAAGAATAAAGAACTATCTAAGAAATTAAAAGGAACTTATAGTTATATGATGGGAATGTATGATTTAATACCAACCCTTTATAATATGTTAGGTATGGATTATAAATATGTACTTGGTCATGATATCTTTAATATAAAAGATGATAATATAGTTATATTCCCTAATGGTAATTTCTTAACCAATAAAGTATATTATAATAATTCGACGGGTGAACATAAGACACTAAATGGGGGAGTAGATGAAGAATATATTAATAAATATAAAGAATATACTGAGAAAGCTATTGATGTAGGTAATGCCATAATAACATATGACTTATTTAATCCAAAAAAGCAAACTGAAGAATAAAGTAAGCAAATATTGTTTACTTTTTTTCATATATATTTCACATAAATGCTATAATATTTACTTAGGTGGTATTATGAATATTTTAGTAGTAGATGATGAAAAATTAATTAGAGATGTTATTAAAGAATATTTATTGTTAGATAACTATAAAGTATATGAAGCAGAAAATGGATTAGAAGCAATAGAAATAGCTAAAACAACAAATATTGATTTAGTAATTATGGATATTATGATGCCTAAAATGGATGGATATACAGCTTGTAAAGAAATTAAAAAAATAAAAGATATTCCATTTATAATGCTATCAGCTAGAAGTGAAGAATATGATAAATTAATTGGGTTTGATTTAGGTATTGATGATTATGTTACGAAACCATTTAGTCCTAAAGAACTACTTGCAAGAGTAAAAGCCATTACAAAAAGAAATGTTAAAGATGTTTTAACTATTGCAGGTATAAAATTAGATAATTTAGCTCATGAAGTGTATATTGATAATGAGTTAGTTGTTCTTACACCCAAAGAATATGATTTACTAAAATATTTAATGGAAAATGCTAATATTGCCCTATCTAGGGAGAATTTACTTTCTAATATATGGGGTTATGATTTTTATGGTGATGATAGAACAGTTGATACGCACATAAAAACTTTAAGAGCTCACTTAGGTAAATATCGTGATATAATAAAAACTGTAAGAGGAATGGGCTATAAAATTGAAAGCAAGTAATAAGTTTAATGGAATTGAATTTAAAACACTTTTATTAGTATTATTATTTAGTATAGGTTTAATATTTGTCTTTTGGATTTGTGAAACTAAAGTATTTGATATGTTATATAAAAGATATCAAATTAATAAATTAAATGATGTTATTAATGAATATCAAGAGTCAAATAAAGATATATATGTTTTATCTGAGGAACTTGCTTATGATAATGAAGTATGTATAAGTGTTGTAGATAGTAATAATATTAGAATTAATTATAATGTTATGCAACATGGTTGTTTACTTAATGATAGTACAGTTTTTAATAAAGTAATGGATAAATTCTTGAGTGATAATGTCAAAAGTGATTATTATAAATTATATAATAGTAAAACTAAAACTAATGGTATTATATATGCTTTTAAGAATAAAAATAAAAATGTATTTATATATAGTAATTTAGAAAATGCTTCAGGATTTTTAAAAATATTTAGAAATCAGATTATTTATTTTATATTTTTATTAATAATAATAAGTATAATGATATCAATATTTATTGCTAGTAAAGTTACAAAACCAATAAGAGAAATTACCATGAAAGCTAAAAAAATTGGGGAAGGAAAATATGATAATGACTTTCCTAAAAATGGTGTATTTGAAATAGAAGAATTGTCGCAAACATTAGAGAATGTACAACAAGAGTTAAGTAAAAGTGATGAGTTAAAAAGAGATTTAATTGCTAATGTATCTCATGATTTAAAAACACCACTTACAATGATTAAAGCATATGCGGAAATGATTAAAGATATATCTTATAAAGATAAAGATAAAATGGATGAACATTTAGATATTATTATGGAAGAAAGTGATCGTCTTACTAATTTAGTAAATGATGTCCTTGAATTATCAAAAGCTCAAAGTAATGTTAATATGTATAATTATGTAGAGTATGATTTAGTTAAAGAAATTAAAAAAATAATAAAAAGATATTCCGTAATTAAAGAAACAGAAAGTTATCAATTTGTTTTAGATTTACCAAGAAAAGCCATGGTAAAAGCTGATAAAGATAAAATTAATCAAGTTATATATAATTTACTTAATAATGCCATTAATTATACAGGTAAAGATAAATTAGTTACAATAAGAGTTACTAAAGAAGATGATTGTTATTTAGTAGAAATAATTGATACTGGCAAAGGTATTAAAGAAGAAGAGTTGCCATATATATGGGATAAATATTATAAAAATGATAAAAATCATCAAAGAAATGTTGTAAGTACTGGTTTAGGATTATCAATTGTTAAAGAAATATTAAAAGATCATAATTTTAAATATGGAGTTAAAAGTAAAATTAATAAAGGAACAACTTTCTATTTTAAAATTAATATATAAAACTTTCTTATTTTGAACACATAAATTTCATATTAGTAAGTTAACATTAATAATGTAAGGAGGATTGATATATACTTAAGTGAAGACAACCTAAAACTCACACTTAACTTTAAAAGAAACGATTATGCTTAATTAATTGTTTCTTTTTTATTAGTAATAATTGACAATTATAAGTTAATTATGGGATAATGAACTTGTTATAGGGAGTAACTTATGAAAAGTAACAAAATAAATTATCTTATAATTATTATATATAGTCTTATTTTTACATTTATTTTATTGGGAATTAATAATTTATATGGATCTACTGTCGATTGGATTAGTCAACATAGTGTTATTCCCAATTATTTTCGAGAAATATTTTATGAAACAGGTAATATATTACCTAATATGGCTTTTAATATGGGAGCTGGTCAAAATATTTTTAACTATGGTTACTATGGCTTACTTAGCCCAATTATTTTATTATCGTACTTATTTCCATTTATCAATATGACAACTTATATTATGGGTATAAGTCTTATTTTATACACTTTATCTGGAGTATTATTATATTATTTCTTAAAAGAAAATAATGTATCTAATAAAATATCTTTAATTTTATCTTTATGTTTTTTAAGTATTGCTCCAATGTATCATTTCCATCATCATATAATGTTTGTTTGGAATATACCATTCTTACTTCTTAGTTTAATTGGTATAGATAGATATGTTACTAAAAGAAAATCTTTATTAATGATGATAAGTATTTTCTTAATGATTATGACTAATTATATGTTTGCAGTACCAGGTTTATTAGTTATTGTTTTATATGGTATTTATAAATTATTAGATTGTAAAAAATTTAAATTAAGTACTTTTCTTGTTGATTTATTTTTAGCAAGTATTCATGTTATTGTCCCAATCCTTATGGCTGGAATTTTACTTTTCCCAAGTGCTAATATCATTCTTACAACAGGTCGTGGTTTAAAAGATACTATGGCTTTAAAGAAACTTTTAATACCTAATGTATTTGAGTTATTATATAAAAGTTTTAGTATGGGCTTAACGGGTATTTACTTAATTAGTTTAATTGGTTTATTATTTACTAAAAAGAAAAAGGCAAGCGAATTATTTTTAAGTATTTGTCTAATATTAATCTGTTTTATACCTCTTTTTATGTACATTCTTAATGGTATGCTTTATATAAGAGGTAAAGTATTAATACCACTTGTTATTTGTTTTATAGTAATATTAGTTAAATTTATTGATCATTTAAAAAATGATAATATTAAGTTAAATAATTTATTAATAATAACTTCAATAGCGTTTATTTTATTATTTATATTTAATTTTAATCAAAGATTATACTTATTAGGCATTGATTTAATTATTTCTTTTATCCTGCTATATTTATTTAAAAAGTATAAAAAAGATTCAATTATTTATATACCTTTATTAATAATAATGATATTTGTTGGAATAATAAATAATAAAGAAGAAACTTATGTAAGTATTAATGAATATAAAGATATTAATAATAAAGATATGATTAGTTTAATTAATAATATAAAAGATGATAGTTATTATCGTACTTTAAATAACTATAAAGCTTTAGAAGTATCTAATAAATATTATAATAGTAATTATTATGGTACCTCTATATATTCATCAAATTATAATAAATATTATTGGCATTTTTATAATAATAATATTTTAAATAATATTACTTATCGTAATTTATTTATAACAGCAGGAGTAGATAATTATTTCTTTAATAAATTAATGGGTATTAAATATATTGTTACAAATAATAAATTAGATAATTATGAACTTTTAGAAAGTAAAGATAAATTTAATTTATATTATAATAAAGATGCATATCCAATTATATATGAAACAACTAATTATGGTAATATAGATACTTATAATAAATTAAATGAAATAGATAAAGTAGTATATATGTTAAATTATCCTGTTACAGATAGTAAAGATACTAATGAATATGAAAGTAAAGTTAATAAATTAGATTGGCATTTAGAAGATAATTATGAATTTACTTTAAAAGAGAAAACTCATTATACATATGAATTAGATAAAGAAATAGATAATAAAATATTAGTTATTACTTTTAAAATGAATTATAGTGAAAAGTGTTCTAAGGGTGATACAGAAATAATTATTAATGGTATTAGTAATAAACTTACATGTCGTAGTTGGATGTATCATAATAAGAATTATAATTTTGAATATGTTATAACTGATGATAAAATAGAGAAGTTAGATATTATTCTTTCTAAAGGTAAATATGATATAAGTGATATAAATATTTATACACTAGATTATATTGATAATAATTTTGAAGAATTAAATAATTTACAAATAGATAAGAAATCAAGTACTATAACTGGTAATAGTAATTTAGATAAAGATGGTTATATTATAAGTAGTATTCCTTATGATAAAGGTTTTAATGTTTATGTTGATAATAAGTTGGTGGATAGTGAAATAGTTAATACAGCGTTTTTAGGTTTTAAAGTTTCAAGTGGTAATCATAAAATTAAAATAACTTATTCATCACCATGGTTAATATTAGGAATATTATCTAGTGTTATTGGTCTTTTTGGTTTTATAACAATGTTAATATATGATCATTTCTATGATAAAATAAATAAAATACTTTTAAAAAATAAAGAAATAATTTTATATTTAGTTTTTGGCGTTTTAACCACTGTTGTAAGTATAGTTTCTTATTATATACTTACTAAAACAATATTAAATCCTGATAATGCTATATTATTACAAGTTGCAAATGTTATATCTTGGATTTTAGCAGTAACTTTTGCTTATGTTACTAATCGTATTTTTGTATTTACTAGTAAAAATAAAAATATTATTAAAGAAGCTTTAAAGTTTTATGAATCAAGATTAGCAACTTTAGTATTTGAAATGTTATTTATGTATATTTTTGTATCATGTTTCCATTTTAATAATACTTTAATGAAAATAATTGCTCAATTTGTTATTATTATTTTAAATTATATATTAAGTAAATTGATAGTATTTAAAGGAGTGAAAGAATAATGAAAAAGATATCAATTGTTGTACCATGTTATAATGAAGAAGAGAGTTTACATTACTTTTATGAGGAAATGCAAAAAATAGTTAAACAAATGCAAAAGAAAGCTAAATTTGAATTTGTATTTGTTAATGATGGCTCTAAAGATAAAACTTTAGAAATACTTAGAGAACTTGCTAAAAAAGATAAGAGTGTAAGATATATTTCATTTTCCAGAAATTTTGGTAAAGAAGCCGGTATTTTAGCAGGACTTAAAGCCACAACGGGAGATTATATAGCGACAATGGATGCTGATTTACAAGATCCACCATCATTATTATTAGAAATGTTTGATACACTTCAAGAAGGTGAGTACGATTGTTGTGCTGCCAAACAAACATCAAGAATTGGTTATTCACCATTAAGAAAATTTTTTACAAAATGTTTTTATAAAATAATTAATAAACTTTCTAATATTGAAATGGTTGATGGCGCTAGAGATTTTAGATTATTCACGAGACAAATGTTAGATTCTATTTTAGAATTAGAAGAATATAATCGTTATTCTAAAGGTATTTTTAGTTTTGTTGGCTATAATACGAAATGGATTGAATTTGAAAATCAAGAAAGAGTAGCAGGAACTACGAAATGGAATTTTTGGAAATTGTTTGTCTATGCTATTGAAGGAATTATATCTTTTTCAACATCACCATTATTAATAAGTGCTTTTATTGGGGTTCTATTTTGTCTAATTGCCTTTATTATGGTAATTGTAATAATTGTTAAAACTTTAGTCTTTGGTGATCCGGTTAGTGGTTGGCCATCACTTGCTTGTATTGTTTTATTTGTATCAGGAATTCAATTATTCTGTTTAGGAATTATGGGATTATATTTATCTAAAACTTATCTTGAAACGAAAAAAAGACCAGTTTATATAGTAAAAGAAACTGAAAAAGATTTGGCAAAATAATATGGATAAAATTGCAGTATTAATACCTTGTTATAATGAAAGTAAAACTATCAAAAAAGTTATAACTAAGATAAAAAAAGAATTACCTGAATCAGTAATTTATGTTTATGATAATAATTCAACGGATGGTACTGATAAAATAGCTAAAGAATGTGGTGTTAAAGTAGTGTATGAATATAGGCAAGGTAAAGGTAATGTTATAAGAAGCATGTTTAGAAATATTGATGCAGAGTGTTATTTACTTATTGATGGTGATGATACTTATAATTGTGATAATGCTAAAGAAATGTGTGATTTAGTATTAAATGAAAGAGCAGACATGGTTATTGGTGATAGATTATCTGGATCATATTTTCAAGAAAATAAAAGATTATTTCATAACTTTGGTAATAAAATAGTTCGTTATTTAATTAATAAAATATTTAAAAGTAATGTTAAAGATATTATGACTGGTTATAGGACATTTAGTTATGAATTTGTTAAAAGTTTTCCAGTATTATCTAAAGGATTTGAAATAGAAACAGAAATGACTATTCATGCCATTGATAAAAATTTTAAAATAGTAGAAGTACCAATTGAATATAAGAATCGAATTAAGGGTAGTGAATCAAAATTAAATACTTATAGTGATGGTTTTAAAGTTTTAAAAACAATTGGAACTTTATTTAAAGAATATAAACCAACTTTATTCTTTAATCTAATTGCTTTAATATTTTTACTTGTAACTATTATTTTAGGTATACCCCCAGTAATAGAATATTTTCAAACAGGTTTAGTTTTAAAATTTCCCAGATTAATCGTGGCATCAGTATCTTTAGTTATAAGTATCTTGTTATGTATAAGTGGTATTATTTTAGAAGTTATTGCTAAAAAACATAAACAACTATATGAATTATATTTAAATTTATTAAGAGAAAATAATAAGAAGTTCAAATGAACTTCTTATTTTAATAATTTCTTAATTTAAAATCTTTATAACTTCTCAATTTCTTATTTATTAACTTCTTAATTTAATATTTTTATTACTTCTTAATTTCTTATTTATTAACTTCTTAATTTAAAATCTTTATAACTTCTTAATTTCTTATTTATTAACTTCTTAATTTAATATTCTTATTACTTCTGGTAATACTTGTTTTTTCCTAGACATAACATTTTCTAAGAAATCACCTTGAGTTAAATTGTTTTTAAAAGCATCCATTAAAATAGTTTTAGCACTTTCATTAAATAAAATATATGAACCATTTTTAAAGATATCTGTTATTAGAAAAATCATAATATCATATTTTTCACTTTTAGCTTCTTTATTTAAATAATTAATATAACTATGTTTTTGTTTTAAAATGGCTTTAGAATTTAGAGTAGTTATTTGACCAATCCCAATATTCTTTTTGTCAATAGTATAAGTTTTAAAATCCATATTAACTATTTCTTTAATTGTTTTTGATTTAACAACATCTCCAGCTTTAAACATAGCCATAGCTAAATCCATTGGTTTAATATTAGCAATTTTACTTAGAGATTGTAATGCTATTTCATCTTCTTTCGTTGTTGTAGCACTTTTTAGAAGCAAGGTATCAGATATAATCCCAGCCATTAAAAGTCCAGCGATATGTTCAGGAATTTTTACTTTATTTTCTTTAAATAATTCATAAACTATTGTACAAGTACTTCCTACAATCATATTTCTAAAACTTATTGGTTTAGTTGTACCAAGTATTCCTAATTTATGATGATCAATTATTTCTAAGATATCAGCTTCATCTAAACCATCCACACTTTGATTTATTTCATTATGGTCAACTAAAATAACTTTTTTTGGCGAAGTATTTCTTAAATCAGATAATTTTATTAAGCCTAAACATTCATTATTATTGTTAATAACTGGATAATAACTATGTTTAGTTTTATTTATAATATCGTTTAAATCACTTACATCTAATTTTTCATTTACAACCATAATATCTTTTTGATAAGGATAATTATATATATAATTAGCAAATTTTATTTTAAGCAATGTTTCATAAGTATCTTTTTTTGTATATATAATATTTATTTTATTCTTTTTAGCTAATTCTAAATGTTCATCTTTAAATTTATTATTACCAGTTACAATAATTAACTTAACTTTTTTATTAATTGCATCTTCAATAATAGAGTATCTATTACCAACAACTAAAATTGAATTTTTATTAAGTAAATTTTCATCTTTAAAAGTTGTACTTCTTAAATCGATGTTAGTAATATTACCTTCAATTTCATCTTGAAATTTTAAAACTTCTTTTCCTTCTAAAACTTCAAGGATATAATCATAATTTGTTTTTAAAATAGTTATATCTCCTAGAATTTCTTGTCTTGCTATATCTTTCATCGCAAAAGAACCAACAAAATTATTTTTATTATCAACAACAGGAATAGTACTCATATTGTTATTTTGCATTTCAAAAAAAGCATTATAAACTGATTTATTGATATTTATTTTAAAATCTTTATGATAATTAATATTTTTAACTTGTAATTTAACATCTTCTAAAATATTAGGTATATCAACTTTAAATTTATTTAAAACATATTTAGTTTCATCATTTATATTAGATAATATTCTTGGCTCGGTATTAAATCCTAAAGCATTTTTTAAATAAGATAAGGAAATTGCACTACAAACACTGTCAGTATCAGGATTTTTATGGCCAAAAATATATATTTTATCTTTCATTACAACCACCTTTTAAGAAATTATATCATTTTACCGTTTGGCTTGCAATTATCTTCATAAAAAATATTTAGATATTATTCATAATTAGTCAAAATCTGACAAAAAGATATTATCTATTTTGATATATTAAAGAGGGTGAATTTATGAAAGTAAAATTATTTGATGAAGAGTGTGAAAGAGATTTAGAAAATAGTATTAATGAATTTTTATTAAAAGATGTTGATGTCATTGATATTAAATTTCAAGTTTCTATAGGGATTAATGGGGAAGAACAAATATATTGTTTTAGCGCTATGATAATTTATCATTAAAAAACCTCTTTTCGTAGAGGTTATAACATATACATATTAGAATTATTTATTTCAACATCATCACTGGATACGATATTACCAGCACTTTCTAATTTAGATAAACGATAATCCATTCTGTTTAATTGTCTTTCTATCTTTGCAAAACGACTTTCTATATCACTTTCATTTGTGGTATAATTATTAGGCATGGGACCTTGATAAAAGTAGTTACTGGAACTTTGATAAGGGCTTGGCATCATATTGTTCATTTGATTTGTTTGGGGAATGCCTCCTTGCATAGGGTTATAGGCTTGATAAGAACTTTCTGCAAAAAACGAATTTCTATTTTTTTTCATTTAGACCTCCTACAAACAATATATGATAAATTAAGGAAGTGGTTAAAAATGCGCATGCGTAATCCAAAAGATAAAGATGAAGTTATTAATAGTTGTGATTTTTTAATAACAGATGAAGTAAATTTTCCTGATAATAATAAACCACTTCATATTGAAGTAGGAATGGGTAAAGGTAACTTTATCTTAAAGATGGCTTTAAATAATCCAGATATTAATTTTATTGGGATTGAAAAATATGCAAGTGTAGCTAGTATTGCTATTAAAAAAATTAGAGAATATAAAATACCTAATTTGAAAATAATTATTAATGATGTTATTAATTTAGAAGAAGTACTAAAAAAAAGAATAGATGTAATTTATTTAAACTTTTCTGATCCATGGCCTAAAGCTAGACATGAAAAAAGGAGATTAACATCTAAAGTATTTTTAGAATTATATGATAAACTATTTAAAGATAAATGTGTAATTATTCAAAAAACAGATAATGATGATTTATTTAAATATAGTTTAGAAACTTTAGAAAATTATGGCTATAAATTAGAAATAGTTAATTATGATTTACATAATAGTGGTATAGATAATGTTATGACAGAATATGAAGAAAAATTTAGTAGTATGGGAATTAAAATAAAATATTTAAAAGCAGTAAAATAAATGATATAATATATATGGAGTTAAAAATATGAAGAAAAAGATAACGCTATTAATAGTAATATTAATTACATTAACTGGATGTACTAAAGTAAGCAAACTTAGTTATGATGAAATAGTTAATACAGTTATTAATATTAAAAAAGAAGATAATGTTTATCGTAAAGGTTATAAGTTTTATTTGCCGAATGGTTTAAAAATATCTGATGCGGGTACAAATTATGTTATTTTATCTAGTAAAGATTTAAATTATTATTTATATGTCGATTTTGTAAGTTATATTAATAATAGTAAAAATAATTATACAATAAATGAAAATGCTTATTACTCAAATGTAATTAATTATAATAATTTAGATGGTTACGTAGAAATTAATTTAATAGAAAATAATAAATATTTGATTGAAATTATGTATAATTATGCTAAAATAGAAGTAATGGTAGATGATGATCAAATTAATAGTGCCCTTGTTAATACCATTAATATATTAAAAAGCATAAATTATAATGCAACAATTATTGAAAAATTATTAGCAGATGATAAATTAGATTATACAGAAGAAAAATTTGATATTTTTGAAAATAGTAATAATAATTCTTCCGTGTTAACACATGAAGATGGATCGAATAATGAAAATACAGAAGATATTATAAAAGATACAGATTTCTTAAATTAGGAGGACATATGAGTTTAGTAAAAAAGATTAAAGATATATTATTTGAAGTTGAAGAAGATGATAATGTTAATGAAAATGTTGATGTTATTAAAATTAAGGATGAATCTGAAAATACAAATAATAATGTTAAAGTAGAAGAAACAAGAGATTTTAAAGAGGAAAAAATAGAAAAACGTGAACCAGTTCCAAGTGAAAGAGAGTTATTTAAATTAGATAATAATACTTTTACTTTTCCTGATTTTGATGAAGAAGAATTTCAAAGTAATTATCCAAGTAATAATAATGAAAATAGTATTGAAAAAGTTACCCCAAAAGAAAATACACTTCTTAAAGAAAATACACCTCTTAGACAAAACAATAATGTTTTGGAATTTGAAAGAAAAAAGAATTTAGAAAAAAGAAATGAATATGCTAAATATGAAAGACAAGAACGAAATCTTGATAAGAATATAGATAAAGTTGAAAAGAAAAAATTTAAACCTTCTCCAATTATTTCGCCAGTATTTGGTGTCTTAAATAAAGATTATAAGTCATCTGATATAGTAGATAGAACAGATACTACTAATATTGATGTTGATTATGTTAGAAAGAAAGCCTTTGAACCAGTTAAAAAAGAAAAAATTGAAATGCCAAAAATATCTGATTTTACTGAGGAATCTATATCTGAACCTGTTGTAACATTTTTTGAAGAAAGAGATGAAATAAATCTTAATAATGATAATAAGCCATTGGATAATCAAGAAAAAAATTCTAGAACTATTGACTCTTTATTAGAAGAAGCTAGTGATGAAATCAATTTAGAAGATACATTAGAGATACCAGTATCCAATAATTTAGAAGTTATTGAAGAAGAATTAGAAAAAATCAGTGAAGAAGAAAAGCAAAAAGATGCAGATGAAAACTTAAATGATGAATTTAGTAAAAATTTAGATTCAGCGATTGATAAATCTCTTAGTGATGAAGCAATAAAAGATGAAGATATTGATAATGATCTATTTGAATTAATAGATAGTATATATGATGAAAGAGAGGAGGGCTAGTTAATGGTATTTTTATCCCATTTTTTACCAATTATGATTTATATTTTACTGATTATATTAATAATAGTAGGTATAGTTTTAGGAATCAAGCTTATAATTACTATAGATAAAGTTAATACATTGGTTGATGATATAAATGAAAAGGTACAAAAAGTAACACCATTATTTGATATTGCTGGAGCAGTATCTAACAAAGTTTCAAATATTGTAAATGGTGTAGTTGGGGCAGTAGAAAGTTTATCATACAAATTATTTTCAAGAAAAAGTAAAAAAGAAGAGGAGAGTGAAGAAGATGAGTAAAAAAGGTAATTTTTTACTTGGTGCAGGTGTTGGTTTAGGTTTAGGATTATTATTTGCTCCTAAAAGTGGCAAAGAAACAAGAAAGGATTTAGCTAAGTTAATTGATGAATTAGTTGATAAAGCTAAAGATATTGATGTTGAAGAAGTAAAGAATGCCATAATAGTAAAAACTAGAGAATTAGAAAATACTATTAAGGAATTAGATAAAGAAACTGCTAAACAATTAATAATAGACAAATCTAATGAAGTAAAGATTAAAGCTCAAGAATTAGTTGATCTTGCTAAAGAAAAAGGAACACCAATTGTTGAAAAAACAGCTAAACAAGTAAAAACTAAAACTGCTGAAATATTAAAAACTGCTGCTGATAAGTTAGAAGAAGAAGAAAAACCAGTTAAAAAGGAAACAAAAAAAGCAAAAAAATAAAAATGAATTTAAATGAATTTTTATAATTCATTTTTTTTAAAAGAAAATTTTATAGTAGTGAGGAGTTTATATGAAAAGTAAAAAAAATCTTATTATGATAATAGCAATAGTTATTTTTATTATCATAATTTGTGGTATACCAATTATAAATTATAAGTTGAATACAAATTTAAGTTTAAAAAAATATGGCTTGCAAATTGAAACGTTGGTTAAAAAAAATAAAAATAATTATATTAAGGATAAGAATACATTGATTTTATCTTCAAATGATGAATTAACTATAGATGATCAAAAATATCTAGAATTTAAAGTATCAGGAACAAGTGAAGTTTTAAGTAATATATCTTATAGTATTACTGGTGAATCTATATTTCTTAAAGCAGGTACATACCGAGATATGACAACTAATGACATTAATATAACATTTACATTAGAAGATGATTATTATCCAATTGAGTATACATTAATAAAAAATGATATGGAAATTGCTAAGGGAAAATTAGATGATATTAAAAATGAATTCAACAATATTCAAGTAATAAATAAAGGAAATAAAGTGAATGATACTTATAAATTATATTGGAAATGGGTAAGTACAAATAGTAAAGCTGATAATTATTTAAATAAAGCTTTAGAAGGTGCTATTTTACCAACTTCTGAAAAATATAACATAACTGAGAATGTAAAAGTAGAAATAAAAATTGATAAAGAAAAATAAAAAGTTTATATAT
>CANRQF010000026.1 GCA_947632715.1 uncultured Bacilli bacterium
AAAACTTGACATAATAAAACCCTTTATGTAAAAGGGATAATTAGATATTTTAAAAATCACTAACTGTCAAACTCCGGTGATCAGTATTTAATCTTTTTTTTATTTGAACAAATAATTTATTATCTTTTATTTGAAACAGCAACTTATTCATATGTACTTCTCCTATTATATATAATAACACAATTTGACACATTTTAATAAAAAAAGTTTAAAAATATGTTGATTTTTGTATTTTTATGTTATAATGTTGACATAATAGAGAGTAGGAGAGGATAAAAATGAAAAAGAATTTAGGAATGTTATTAATGTTTGTTATTTGCTTAGTGCTATTACCATTGAGTGTTAAGGCGATTGGTGTAAATCCAACTCCAGTATGTTCACAAAGTGGAACTCAAAAAACTTGTTCATTTGATGTTATTGTTGATTCAAGTACAACAGAAGCATCATTTACTTTAACTCCAGAAGGTGGCGCTGTAATAAATTCTGTAGCTCGTTCTGATAATGCTGCATTAGATTGGGATGTTACTTATACTCAAAGTAATGGAGTATGGACAGTTACTATAAAAGCTTCAAATGGTGCAATATCAAGTTGGAACCAACCAGTATTTACTTATACTTATACTGAATCAGGACAAGCTGATTGTAATATAGATTACCATCCAGTAGCTCCACAAACAACTCCAACACAACCAGAACCAACACCAGAAAATCCACAAACAGGTTCTACATTACCTTATATTGCATTAGGTGCTATTGTTTTAGTTGCAACTGGAGCATATTTAACAACAAGAAATAAATCAAAAATGTATAAAATATAATTTAATTAGTAAAAAATCTTCATTTTGAAGATTTTTTTATGAAATAAATTGTTTTTTCTTTTTTTTTAATAAGGGTAGTGATATAATTTTTGTAGGAGGTAATGAAAAATGACAGTAAAAATGACAGTAGGAAGAATTATTTGTCTAGTAGTAATTTTATTGTTAGCAGTAGTTGGTGGATTTTTAATTGCTAAGAAATCTAAAAAGCATAACAATTTAAAATGGGTAGGATTATTTATTTTATTAGCTTTTGCTTTGACTTGGATTTTTGAATTAAGTAATGGATTCTACTATTCTACTGAATTTAGTGGGTTAGGATTAAATCCACTTGGAATTTCTGATATTTCCAATATCATTTATAATTCCATTTATTTAGCTAGTGATAAAATTATTTTCTTATTAGTCCTTGGTATATTCTATGGAGTCCTTTCTAAAAGTAAAGGTTATAAGAAAATGGTTTCAACATTAGCAGAAAAATTTGAAGGAAAGGAAATATTATTTGCTTTATTAAGTTCACTACTTATTGTTGTAATGACTACATTATTTACAGATACTTATGCTGTATTAATATTTGTACCATTTATTATTTCAATTGCATTATCTATGAAGTTAGATAAATTAAGTGCTTTTGCAATATCTTTTGGTTCAATATTAGTAGGTCTTCTTGGCGTTACATATGGTAGTGATGGCTTACATTGGATTAACTATTATTTTTCAACTGGTGTAACAGAAGGAATATTATATCGTTTCTTAATTCTTATTGTTTCATTTATTTTATTTAGCTTCTTTAATATTCTTCATATTAAAAAAGTATTAAAAAATAAAAATGTAAATGAAACAGAAGATGATCCTTTTAAAGTTGAAAAGGTTGATAAAAAAAGTAATTTAGTTTTACCAATTATTGGTTTAATTCTTTTACTAGTAATAGTAGTTTTAGGATTTGTAAATTGGGAAGAATTCTTTGGTATTAGTGTATTTACTAAATTCCATAGTTGGTTACTTGATTTACAAATTGGTGAATTCCCAATTGTTAAATATATTTTAGGAAATTATGTAGTTCCATCAACTCAATATAATTATGGTCCATTTGGTTATTGGAATCTTCATGTAATATCTGCTATTATGCTAGTAATGACAGTAGTAGTAGCTTTATTTGGAAGAATTAAATTTAATGATTATATTGAAGGATGTCTTGATGGTTTAAAGAAAATTTCTAAACCATTAATCTATGTAATTCTTGTATTTATAGTAATGGTTATTGCTTACATGTGTTTATTTGTTCCTACTATAGTTTATTTAATTAGTAAAGCTAGTACAACATTTAATCCATTTATTACAGCATTATCTGCATTTATCTCTAGTGCATTCTATTCATACTTAGATTTAACTGCATATGCTGTAGCACCATACTTTACTGGTAATTTCCCAGATAGTTTAAATATTATTCATTTAATATTTGTAACAATGTATGGTTTTGTTCAATTAATATTACCAACTAGTGCAATATTAATGCTTGGATTATCATATTTAAAAATAGACTATAAATCATGGTTTAAATACATATGGATATTTGCTCTTGGAATTTTAATAATTCTATTAGTATTATATACAGTAATAAGCTATGTTTAATAAATAAAAAGCTGAAGATAACAAAATCTTCAGTTTTTTTATTTGTTTAATTTAAATTCTCTCAGTATTTTAGTTAAAGCCCTTTTTTCAATTCTAGAAACATAGCTTCTCGATATTCCTAATTTATCTGCTATTTCTTTTTGGGTTAATTCTTTTTCATTATTTAAACCATATCTTTTAATTATAATTTCTTTTTCTCTTTTATTTAATTTTTTCATGTATTTATTTAAAAGTTTAATATTATCTTTTATTTGAATGGTATCTAAAATATCTTCTTTTTTATCTTCTAACATATCTACTAAGTTAATTTCATTTCCTTCTTTATCATAACCAATGGAATCATTTAAAGATATAGTGTATTGATTTTTTTTATTACTTCTATAATACATTAATATTTCATTTTGAATGCATCTTGCAGCATAAGTAGTAATTTTTACAGTAGGAGT
The DNA here is from genome assembly GCA_947632715.1 of uncultured Bacilli bacterium. Lineage (GTDB taxonomy): Bacteria > Bacillota_I > Bacilli_A > RF39 > UBA660 > SIG200. The sequence goes on from CANRQF010000026.1 coordinate 2,894, forward strand.
TTTTTTATAAGTATCAATACCTTTAATTAAACCGATTGTGCCAATAGAAATTAAATCATCAGTATCTGTATTTTTACTATCAAATTTTTTAACAATATGCGCTACTAAGCGAAGATTATGTTCAATTAGTTTACATCGTGCATCTTTATCGCCATTTAACATTTTATCAACATATAAATTTTCTTCTTCTGGACTTAAGGGTGGAGGAAATACATTATTGCCATAAGAACCAGTAAAGAATAGCATATCTTTAATTAAATTAAGTAAATGTAAAAACATAATAACACATCCTGTTAAATTATATGTTAAAAATGAAAAATAAAATTCTTTAAAATGTGTGCTTTTTTAGATATAATATAACTAGGTGAAGTTTTAAATGAAGAAAGTTGTTTTAGTCGATGGTAATAATTTAATGTTTAGATCATATTATGCAACTGCCTATACTGGAAATATCATGCGTAATAGTAAAGGATTTCCTACAAATGGGTTATATGGTTTTGTCGGAATGATTAATAAAATCATAAATGAAGAAAATCCAGAATATATGATGGTTGCCTTTGATATTGGTAAAAATTTTAGAAAAGAAAAGTATGATTTTTATAAAGAGGGAAGAAGTGAAACACCAGATGATTTAAAATTACAAATGCCAATAGCTAGAAAAATACTTGATGCCATGGGAATTAAATATTTAGAGATGTGTCCATATGAAGCTGATGATATTATAGGTACTGTAGTAAATATTGCGGAAAAAAATCCTGAATATTATTCTTTAATTGTTTCTAGTGATAAAGATTTATTACAATTAATTAGTTTTGAAACCGAAATGAAATTGTTAAAACAAACAGGATTCATTCGTTTTAATAATGATTCTTTTAAAGAAGAATATGGAATAGATCCAATTAAAATAATTGATTTAAAAGCTCTAATGGGTGATTCATCAGATAATATACCTGGTGTTAAAGGTATTGGTGAAAAAACAGCTTTAAAATTATTACAAGAATATGGTTCTTTAGATGGTATATATGAACATATAGATGAAATAAAAGGAAAAACACAAGAAAAATTAATAAATGATAAAGAAAATGCTTATATGAGTTATGAAATAGCTACAATATATAGAGAAGTTCCATTAAACGTTTCCTTTGAAGAATTTAAATATAATGGTATTCATTATGAAGAATTAAAAAGTATTTATGAAGAATTGGAATTTTATTCCATGTTAAAAAATTTAAAAAATAATGAAGAAGAAAATTTAGAAGAAAAAGTAAATAATAATAATGATAATATTAATGTTATTGAATTAGACAATGTTAATAATTTAAATTTAGATAAAGATATAGCTATCTATTTGGAAGTAGATGATATAAATTATCATAAAGGTAATGTATTAGGATTAGCTATTAGTGATAAAAATAATACTTATTATGTAAAAAAAGAACTTATAAGTGATATAGTTCCATTATTAAAAGATAAAAATATCATAACATATGATTTGAAGAAAATTTTAGTAAAATTAAATACTAACTTAAATTGTGATTGTGATTTAATGGTAGCATCTTACTTAGTTGATTATCCTGCTAGTGAAGATATTACTAAATTAATGCAAACATTTAATATTAATATAAATAGTTATGATGAAGATAAAAAGAATAATTTTATTAATCTAAAGGATAATATATGTTTAAAAAGTTATTTTATTTATAATTATACTAATGAAGTTTTAAAGAAAGTAAAAGAAACTAATCAAGAAGATATTTTATATAAAATTGAAATGCCTTTAATTAATGTATTAGCTCAGATGGAAATAAATGGTTTTAAATTTGATGCAAGTCCTCTTACAAAAATGAAAGAAGAAATAACAAAACAAATAGATAAAATTAGTGAAGATATTTATGAATTAAGTGGGGAAGAATTTAATATAGCTAGTCCTAAACAATTAAGTATTGTTTTATTTGAAAAGATGGAAATAGGTAAAAGTAAAAAGATTAATCGTGGTTATAAAACTGATAGTAAGACTTTATCCAAATATGTTAATACCCATCCAATAATTCCTAAAGTATTAGAGTATCGTAATTTAACTAAATTATTATCAACTTATATAGATGGATTACCTGATTATGTTTTAGAAGATGGTAAAATTCATACTATTTTTAATCAAACTTTAACAAGAACAGGCAGATTATCATCTATAGAACCAAATTTACAAAACATTCCAGTAAGAGATGAATTAGGTAAAAAAATTAGAAAAGCTTTTATACCAAGTAATGATCTAATATTAAGTGCTGATTATTCGCAAATTGAACTTAGAATACTTGCTCATATTTCTGATTGTCAAGAATTAATTGATGCCTTTATTCATAATGAAGATATCCATACAAAAGTTGCTGCAGATATTCATGGTATAAAAGAAAGCGAAGTAACTAAACAAATGCGTAGTATGGCTAAAGCTGTTATCTTTGGAATTGTTTATGGAATAAGTGGCTTTGGTTTAGGAGAAAACTTAAATATTTCTGCTGCCTCTGCTAAGCATTTTATTGATAAATATTATGAATTATATCCAGGGGTTAAAAAATATATGACCGATATTGTTAGTTATGCTTATAATACGGGTGAAGTAAAAACTATGTTTGGAAGAATTAGAAAAATTCAAGAATTAAAAAATGCTAATTATCATATTAGAACAATGGGAGAGAGAATGGCTTTAAATACACCAATTCAAGGTACGAGTGCTGATATTATGAAATTAGCAATGATTGAAGTATATAAAAGAATGCAAGAAAATAATTTAAAAAGTAAAATGATTTTACAAATTCACGATGAAATTATTATTGATGCTTGTGAAGATGAAGTAGATAAATTAAAAGAATTATTAAAGGATGCCATGGAAAATATAGTTAAATTAAAAGTACCTTTAAAAATTGAAATTAATACCGGAATAAATTGGTATGATGCTAAATAAAAAAAGGACTTTACAGTAAATTTGTAAAGTTTTTTTAATTATTTATCGTCTTCTAAGAAAAATTTAGCCATCTTTTCATAATTATCTTGACTATTTAGACAAGTATCAATTAAATAACCTTTTTCACCATTTGTTTGATATTCTTTAATTCCTCTTATATAAAAATCTTTATTTCTATCTTCAATAAAAAATGGCATTATATTATTATATAAACATTCTCTAAACATTATCATTCTTCCAATACGACCATTTCCATCTTGAAATGGATGAATCATCTCAAATCTAACATGAAATTCAATAATATCTTCAATAGTTTTTTTAGTTATTTTATCATACCATTCTAATAAATTTTTCATATCACTTGCTACATTACTTGGTAAAGATGTTACAATATTTCCTACAAAGTTCTTTCTCTTTTTATATTCACCAACATTAAACCATTCTTTCTCACTATCAGTTAATGTTCCATCTTTTAAAATAAAATGAAATTTTTTAATCATATCTTCAGAAAGCTTATCATCAATAGTATCTAACATATATTTAAATAAAGTAAAATGATTTTTTGTTTCTGTGGCATCTTTTAATACTATAACTTTATCACTACTTGTTAGAATAGTACCTGTGTCATAGATACTTGCTGTTTCATCTAGTGTTATTGTGGATCCTTCCATACGATTATTATTATATGCAAAATCTAATTGCGTTTTATGATATAGATTACCAGATAAATTTATATTTCTTTGCTTTAATAAAACTTTTTTAATTTTACTTATTTCCATAATAATTGTCTCCTTTTCATTATAGTATTTTTTGCATATAAAAATTATATTATTTTTTAAAACAATTAATATAAAAATTAATTAACTATATATTAACAATCTATTTATTTGATTTGATACAACTTATATTTAATTATTGTTATTATTTAATTCAATTCCATCAATACTTGTTTCATAAATCCATTGCTTTAAATTTGTATTATCTCCAGATTCATAAAATTTAATTAATTTTTCAAAGAAAGTTGGTTGGTTTGCTTGGGAAATAGTTATTATTCCACATCCATTGTCTATCATTATTTTATTTGCGAATAGCATAGCAACTCTTTTATTTCCATCAATAAACATTTGTCTTCTCATAATCCATAACATTACTTCAATCGCTATTTCCGTTTTAGTTTTATCAGTTTGATTGAGTAATCTTTCTAATTCTTCTTTGATTTGACTTTCTATTGGGAATTGAGGTTTCCAAGTAGTACCGCCAACATTTACAGGTGTACTTCTTAATTTACCTAAATTTTGTTCCAAAACTAATTTATCACATATTAATTTGTGTAAGTGACATAACGTTTTAAAATCATATTCAATTTCATCGTTTTCAAGTATAAATTGCCAAGCATATTTTAAGTTATTAATAGCAATTATTTTATCGACAGTAAGTCCATTGACTATACCGCCATCATATATTGCTTGTGTTTCTGGATATGTTACTCCAATACCTTCTAAATTAGCACTTTTCCAAATATAATCAACTATATTTCTTTTTGCTATAAATATATTTTGGTCTCTTGTTAAATTAAATTTGTTTTTCATAAAAATCACCTTTGTCTTTATCAATATTTATTTTACTTACATTATACTACAAAATGCTTAATATAAAAATAAATTTTAAATTTTTTATTATTTTATTTCAAAAACATTATTCAAAAAAATTTATAAAAAAAATTCTAGTTTTTTGTCAAAAAGGTGTTATTAACTTTTATAAAAAAATAATAAGTGATACAATATTAGTGGTGATAATAATGCCAGAAATTGCAGAAGTAGAAACAGTAAGAAATGTCTTAAAAAAACAAATATTAAATAAAAAGATTAAAGATGTTAATATCCTTTATTCTAAAATGATTGAAAATGATAAAGAAGAATTTAAGAAAGTATTAATTAATAATAGTTTTAAAGATATATTAAGAAGAGGAAAATGGTTAATATTTGAACTTGATAAATATTATTTATTAAGTCATTTAAGAATGGAAGGAAAATTTTTTATTAAGAATCATGAAGAAGATATAAATAAACATGAACATGTAATTATTACCTTTGATGATAATAGTGAACTTAGGTATCATGATACAAGAAAATTTGGAAGAATGAAATTAATAAATAAAGAAGATTTAGAAACTACGGAAGAAATCCAAAAACAAGGATATGAACCAAATAGTAAAGAATTAACTAAAGAGTATTTAAAAGATAAATTTAAAAATAAAACAATGCCAATAAAAACGGCTTTATTAGATCAAACAATCATAAGTGGATTAGGTAATATTTATGCAGACGAAGTTTTATTTAAAAGTAAAATTAATCCTTTAAGAGATGCTAAATCTCTTTCCTTAGATGAGTGTGCTAATATTGTTTCATCTGCTAATGAAATTATAAAAGAGGCAATAAAATATGGTGGAACGACAATAAGAAGTTATACTTCTAGTTTAGGTGTTAAAGGCTCTTACCAAGATTATTTATTTGTTCATAAAAGAGAAGGACAAGAATGTAAGATTTGTCATAACATAATAAAAAGAATAAAAGTTGGAGGAAGAAGTACTTACTATTGTGAACATTGTCAAAAATAAGAAAGAAGATGTTATATGGATAAAATTTTAAAAAATATCTTAATAAAAATAGAGGATGCTGGTTTTGAAGCTTATTTGGTTGGTGGTTTTGTTCGTGATTATCTTTTAGGAATAAAAACAAAAGATATTGATATTTGTACTAATGCATTACCTAAAGATTTACATAAGTTGTTTCCAAATAATAATAATTCAAATGATTATGGTGGCTTTAACTTACAAATTAAAGATTATAATATTGATATAACTACTTACCGGCAAGAATTAAAATATGATAAAAGAAAACCAACGGAACTTATATATATTAAAGATTTAAATGAAGATATTAAAAGAAGAGATTTTACAATTAATTCAATATGTATGGATAAAAATGAAAAAGTAATTGATTTAGTAAATGGAATTGATGATTTAAATAATCATTTAATAAAAATGAATGGTAATATTAAAGAAAGATTAGAAGAAGATCCTTTAAGAATACTTAGAGCTATAAGATTTGCCTGTATATTAAATTTTGATATCGATGATAATTTATCTAAAGAAATAAAAGATAATTATGAATTAGTAAAAACACTATCAGATCTTAGAATCAAAAATGAATTAAATAAAATGTTATTAAATAAAAATTTTTATAAAGGATTAGAGTTATTAAAAGAGTATAAAATACTAGATTTATTAAATATAAAATATAATGATATAACATTTGTAAACGATATATGTGGAATGTGGGCTCAGTTAGATACACCTAAAAATTATGCATTTACAAAACAAGAAAATAGAAATATAATAAACATTAGACAAATAGTTAAGAAAGGTATAATTGATAATCAAACATTATTTCAATATGGGCTATATAATTCTTTAGTAGCAGGAGAAATATTAAATATTGATAAAAAAATAATTAATAAAATTTTTAATAATTTACCCATCCAATACGAAAGTGATTTAAAGATAAGTAGTGAAGAAATAATGGAAGTATTAAATATTAAACCTAGTGAAAAGATAAAAAAAATAAAAAAGCATTTAATAAATAATATTTTAAATGGTAATATCAAAAACAATAATAAAGATTTAAAAAAATATTTATTAAATAGATAGGATGGTAAGTATGAGTAATAGTAAAAAATATGTTGTTGATACTGATTTTATTGAAGAAGCTTGTAAACTAAATTTATCATTACAAGAATTTTTACTATTACTATATTTTATAAATGCTGATGATTTAACATTTGATTTAGATAGAATAACAAATAAATTAAAAATAAAAAATGAAGATGTTTTGAATGCCTTTAATAATTTATTAAATAAAAAATTAATAACTATTAATAGTGATAAAAATGAACTTGGTAAAAGAATAGATAAAATATCATTAGATGGTTTTTATAAAGGAATAGAAGAAGAAAAATTAAAAGAAAAAAGAAAGAAAAATAAAGAAGATATATTTACTATTTTTCAAAATAAATTTCAAAGACCTTTGCGTAGTAATGAAATAGAACATATTAAAGTATGGAGTGAAAATATGTACAATGAAGATATTGTTTTAGCAGCCTTAGATGAAGCCGTTTATAATGGTGCAACTAATACAAAGTATATTGATACTATACTCTATGAGTGGAATAAAAAAGGTTTAAAAACTAAAGAAGATGTTGAAAATTATTTTAAAAATAAGAGTGAAAATAATAAAGTTACTGAAGAAACTAGTATTTGGGAATATGATTGGTTAGATAATAATGATAGATAGTAAAGAAATTATAAATTATTTAGATAAAATTATTCCAGATCCTCATTGTGAATTAGAATATACAAAAGATTATGAATTATTAATGGCAACAGTATTATCTGCTCAATCAACAGATAAAAGAGTGAACATGGTTACTAAAAAATTATTTAAGTATAATTTAGAAGAAATAAGTAACTTAGATATTAAAAAAATTGAAGAAATAATAAAACCTGTTGGTACTTATACTAGAAAAGCAAAATATATAAAAAATATTGCTTGTTCTTTGAAAAACGATTATAATGGTCATGTTCCAAATGATAGAAATTATTTAGAAAATTTGGCAGGTGTTGGTAGAAAAACTACTAATGTCGTATTAGCTAATCTTTTTGATGAACCAACTTTTGCTGTTGATACTCATGTAAGCAGAATATCTAAAAGATTAGGGATTGCAAAAGATCAAGATGATGTTTTAACAATTGAGAAAAAATTAATGAAATTTTTTCCAAAAGATAAATGGAGTAGATTACATCATCAATTAGTTCTTTTTGGTAGGTATTATTGCAAAAGTATTAAACCAAATTGTGATGATTGTCCGTTTAAAGATAGATGTAAAAGAAAGGTAAGTAAATAAAAAAATTGAAAGTTGTGGTGTAGTAATGAAAGGTAATAAATTAGGAGATATAATTTCTAACTTAAGAAAAGAAAGAGACTTAACTCAAAAAGAGTTAGCAGATGAATTGTGTGTAAGTGATAAATCAGTATCGAGATGGGAGAATGGTAGTACTTATCCTAATATAGATATGATTTATATAATTAGTAAATATTTTGGTGTATCATTTTATAATTTGCTTGAAGCAAGAATGGCAGATGATAATGAAGATGATGAAGTAGTAGATGCTGTTATTAATGAATTTCATCGTATAACTAATAAAGGTAAAAGAAGATTAAAATATTTTGCCATTGCTTCTTTAGTCATTGCCATTATTTTAGTTATCGCCATATTATTTATTAATAGTTATAATAAATTTAAGGTTTATAAAGTATATTTAGATAATGATAATTTTTTAGGTATAGATGGAATTTATGTTGATACAAAGATAAAGGATGAATTGAATTTAGGAAATTTACAATTGAGAAATATAACTATTAATGAAAAAGATAGTGTTAATGTTGACTTATATTATATTGAAAATGGTAAAGAAACTATTATTATCAATTATAGTAATTTAAATAATATTAATTTTTCTAATCATGATTGTTATATTAAAATTGATGATTTAAGTAAATATATTGATAATTTATATATTAGAGTAACAATCAATAAAGATAGCGATGATTCCATTTTCTTTGATTCTAAATTAAATTTTGTATTAGATTTTTCCAATAATAAAATATTTAATAATAGTAATATTAAGGAACTTACTAAGTTTTCGGATAATAATGATATAGAAACAAATTTACTAAATAATGGTTATGAGAAAATAAATGAAGGAACGTTAAGTAAATCAATAAAGAATTATTATTTTGAATATTTAATACAATCAAGTAAGTTAATTTTAAACTATAAAGTTGATGAATATAAATATAATGTTAGATACAATTTGAAATCAGCAGAATTATTTGTTCAAGTTTTTAATGAAAAAAATATTCAAATTGAAAATTACTATTATTATCCTGAAAAAGATGAAAAAAATTGCAATATTGGTAGTTGTAATAATTATCAAGAAATAATGAAAATAGTAAACGAAAATTTCTTGGATTTAATTAATAAATAGATGCTTTTAAAAAATTCTCAGTTTATGAGAATTGCAATTCTCACCAAATGAGGTTGCCAAAAAGTACCAAAATATTTTAGAATAGAACGTGGAAAGGAGATAGCAAATTTGAAAAAAGTTAGTTTGGTGTTTTTGGTGTTATTATTAGTAGTGTTAGTTAGTATTATTTCTATCTTTCCAAATAAATGTTTTGCAAAAAGTATTACCAATAATAATGGAATTAATATAACCGAAGAAGAATATAATAATTTTTCTAAAGTGTATTCTGAAGGCTATATAATGACGATGACTAAAGAAACTTATGAAAAACTCAAAAATCTAAATTATGATGATATAATAAAAGAAACAATTTATTTAGAGACTACTTACAATCCACACTTAAATGTATCTACAGAAAAAATCATTACTAAAGAAGAATATGATAACTTTGAAGTAGCTATGCCACTTGTAAATTCTGATGCAGCTTATATTGAAAATACTGCCAAAAGATTAGATTTAATTCTTATGGGTGATGATTATTATAATCATGTTGTATTTTCAGCTGTTTGGAAATATATTCCCAAAACTCGTGTTTATGATGTAATTGGCATTCGTGGTGAATATTTTGGCTTTCGTAATGGTTCCCAAGTTGGCGAACAAATCTTTAAAACTAATGGCCAATATGATCAAGTACATTATGCGTGGGATGGCAATAGAATTAAAAGAGCTGACAATGGCTTTGGCTTTGCAATGAATATTGTCAATAATGATATTGACTACTTGGAACTAACAGCTGATTGTGATGTTTATGAAACTGGCACTCATCCAACTTTATTTGCAGCATATGAACATGCACTTAATAATGTTTCATTAGATGATGCTTTAAGCTTTACGCTTGGTGGTGGCGGTTTAGGAAATGTATTTATTTATCCATATAGTATATCATCAAAATATGATGGTGAAACGGGATTAAGATTACAATTTTAATTATCATTAAATTAGTTTTCAATTTTGAATTATTAAATTTCTAGAGGGCTTTTAGTTCTTGTAGCCATCTAACAAAGTTTACGAAGAACATAAAAATAGTGGCATGTGATAAAATTCATGTCAAGCAACGGACACATTGCTTTTAAAAAGCAACAAAAAAGGTGTATGGTTTAAAACGTACACCTTTTTTGCATAAAAAAAATATCTTAACATAGCATTAAAGTAGAAAAAGGAGAGAAGTTATGGAAAATGAGAGTATTATATCTTCGATTGCTAAAAGAGGAAACGGTGAAATATACTTAGGTGTTGTTGGAGCAGTTAGATGTGGTAAATCTACTTTTATTAAAAGATTTATTGAAAATTTAGTTGTACCCAATATAACGGAAGAATTTGATAAAAAGAAATGTTTAGATGAAATTCCTCAAAGTGCTGAAGGAAAAACGATTATGACAACTGAACCTAAATTTGTTCCATCAAATGGCGCAAATATTAGAGTTGACTCTTTTGAAACAACAATTAAATTAGTTGATTGTGTTGGTTATGTTATTCCTGGTGCTAATGGTTATGAAGATGAAGATGGTAATCCAAGAATGGTAAAAACCCCTTGGTTTCCAGATGCCATACCTTTTGTGGAAGCAGCGGAGGTAGGTACCCAAAAAGTTATTAAAGATCATTCAACTATTGGTATAGTTATGACTTCAGATGGCTCATTTGGAGAAATTAAAAGAGAAAATTATGTTGATGCGGAAGAAAAAATTGTTTCGGAATTAAAAGAGATTGGTAAACCATTCATTGTTATTTTAAATACAGTTCATCCAACTAATACGGAAACAGTTGAGCTTGCTCGTAGTTTAAATGAAACTTACGATGTACCTGTTATGCCAATTAATGTAGAAAAAATGAATGAAAAAGAAATTATGAGTATTTTAAAAGAAGCTTTATATGAATTCCCAGTTATGGATATTATGGTTAATATGCCAGAATGGGTTCATGTACTACCTATGAATAATGAAATTAAAGTTCATTATTTAGAAAAAATTAAAGAAAGTGTTATAAGCGTTAATAAAGTAAAAGATGTTGATTATATAATTAGTCATTTTGAAGATAGTCCTTATATTTCAAAATCTTATATTAGTGAATTAGACACAGCGAATGGCACAATAACACTTAATTTAGAAAGTCCAACAGAACTTTATAATGAAACTTTAAAATCATTTATGGGAGAAACTGCTACTACTAAAGCGGGACTTCTAAAAATATTTGCTAGTTATAAAGAAGGTAGAGAAGAAACTGAATTACTTAAAAGTGCTTTAAAACAAGCTAAAACAACAGGTTATGGTATTGTATATCCAACTCTTCGTGATATGAAATTAGAAACACCAGAGATTATTAAACAAGGTAATAGATATGGTGTTAAATTAAAAGCTCTAGCATCATCTATCCATTTGATGAAAGTAGATGTGGAAAGTACTTTTGAACCAATCATTGGTAGTGAAATGCAAAGTAAAGAATTAATTAATTATTTAATGAAAGATTATGAAACAGATCCAAGTAGTATTTGGAAAAGTGAAATATTTGGACGTAGTTTAGAAGTTATTGTTCAAGAGGGAATTCAAGCAAAATTAAATATGATGCCAGATAATACAAGATATAAATTAGCAAGTACAGTAACAAAAATAGTTAATAAAGGAAGTAATAATTTAATAGCAATTGTGCTTTAATCGATAGTTTTTACGTAAAGTTTTATAAAAAAATGCATAATATTAGTGAATATTGTGTGTTTTTTATTGATTTTATAAATATTTTTTGATACTCTTAATATGTAAGGACAATACGTCCTACAATAGATAATGTTAATACATATGAGGAGGTAAGAAAAACATGTCTAAAACTGAATTAGTAGAATTCGTTGCTGAACAAGCTGAAATTTCAAAAGCTGCAGCAGCTAGAGCTGTAGATGCTACTTTTGAAGGAATTACTAAAGGACTTAAAAAGGAAGGAAAAGTAACTTTAGTTGGCTTTGGTACTTTCAGTGCTAAGAAAAGAGCTGCTAGAGAAGGAATTAATCCTTTAACTAAAGAACCTTTAAAGATTCCTGCAAAGACAGTTGCTTCATTCAAAGCTGGAAGCAAATTAAAAGACGCTTTAAATTAATAAGTAAAAATAAAAGGTTAGCTATTGGCTAGCTTTTTTGTTTGTTTTAAATTATATAATATAAGGTATGTGCAAAATTTGCACATACCATATTTTTATCTAATATTTCTTTCTTTTTAAAAATCGTTAATATTTACAAATTTTTAAAATTTTTATCTTGTTACCATGTGGCTTTTATGCTATACTCAA
>CANRQF010000027.1 GCA_947632715.1 uncultured Bacilli bacterium
ATTCATACGTGTCCCTAAATAAATTATATAATAATAAATAAAAAATAACAAATACTTTTTAAACATTCGACAAAATAAGACAAAAGATACCCCTTTACAAGAGATATCTTTTGCTGTTTAATAGAAACCTGAAGTGTTGAATGGGCGCCGCCAAATCATTTACTCAGGGGGTTTAATACCTAATGAGAGGTGGTGAAGTAAAATGAAAGCAACAACTTTAAATAAGTTCTTGTTAGTAATTATTTTATTATTATTAATCATAATAATTATAAAAGACGCCGTTAAAATATTTGAGATAATATTTTAATAGCGTCGCATAGAAATTAGGCGGCGTGAAATTCACGCTTCCTAAATTAATTATATCCAAGTTCTAGAAAAATAGCAATGTAAATTTAATATTTATTTGAATAGTTATTATAAACTACTGATGATTTTGTAAATATTCGCCAAAATAAGACAAAAGATACCTCTTTACAAGTGGTGTCTTTTGCTGTTTAATAGAAACTTGAAGTGTTGAATGGGCGCTGCCAAATCATTTACTCAGGGGGTTTAATACCTAATGAGAGGTGGTGAAGTAAGATGAAAGCAACTACTTTAAACAAGTTTTTGTTAATCATTATTTTATTATTATTAATCATAATAATTATAAAAGACGCTGTTAAAATATTAGAAATAATATTTTAATAGCGTCAAACCTAATTAGGCGGCGTGAAATTCACACTTCCTAAATTAATTATAACCGAGTTTTAGAAAAATAGCAATGCAAATTTTATATTGGAGATTTACTTGTTTTAAATAACATAAAATAGTATAATTTTAATTGATTAAATAGGTGAAGTTATGGAATGGAATATAGGTAATGTCAAAATAAAAAATCAAGTAGTTTTAGCGCCCATGGCAGGAGTTACTAACAAAACATTTAGAATGCTTGCCAAAGATATGGAAGCAGGTTTAGTCGTGGGAGAAATGGTATCTGATAAAGCTTTAGTTTATGAATCTAAAAAAACATTTGATTTATTAAAAATGGATGATAAAGAAAGACCTATTTCGCAACAAATATTTGGTAGTGATCCAGAAACTATGGGAGCCTCTGCTAAAATAATTGAAGAATATATGCATCCTGATATCATTGATATTAATATGGGGTGTCCGGTTCCTAAAGTAGCCATTAAAAATAATGCTGGTAGTAGTTTACTTAAAGACGAAGAAAAAGTAAGAGCCATTGTAAAAAGTGTTACTTCATCTGTATCTGTTCCTGTAACTGTTAAAATAAGAGCAGGTTGGGATCATAATAATATTAATGCTCCAAGAATAGCTAAAATATGTGAAGAAGCGGGAGCAAGTGCTATCTTTGTTCATGGTAGAACGAGAAGTGATGGATATAGTAATACTTCTTCTTTAGATGTTATTAAAGATGTTGTTAACACTGTTAAAATTCCTGTCATTGGTAATGGTGATATTAAATCTTGTTATGATGCAAAAAAAATGTTAGATTACACAGGATGTACTGCTGTTATGATTGGAAGAGGATTCTTAGGTAATCCTTGGCTTATTAAAGAATGTGTTAATTATTTAGATAATGGTGAAATTCCTAAAGAAGTATCTAATAAAGAAAAAATTGATATGATTAAATACATTATTGAAGAATTAATTAAAGAAAAAGGGGAAAAATTAGGAGTACTGGAGCTCAGAACTCATTTAATGTATTTCTTTAAAGGACTTCCTAATACCAAAAATATTAAAAATAATATTTGTAGTGCTAAAACCAAAGAAGAACTATTAAATTTAATTGAAGATTATCAAAAAAGCAAAATGGAGTAATTATGAATTTCGAGTTTATTCAAGATAAAACAATTATTATTTGTGAAGAAAACTATAAGAATAAAATTTTAGAATATTTAAATGAAAATAATCTTTTTCAAGATATAAAATTTTATTCTAAGAAAAGTTTTATTGAAAACTATTATTATTCTTATAGTAAAGAGTGTTTGCCTTATTTACTTAATAAATATCATTTAAAAATAGATATCTTAGAAAATTATTTAAATAAACTATATTATATAGATGATAAAGAATATCAAAGTTCTAAATTAAAGTTTTTAAAAGAATTAAAAGATGATTTAATTAAAAATAATTATTTAATATATAATTCTTATTTTAAAGATAGTATTAATAATTATCAAATTGTTGTTTTAGGTTATCCTTACCTTGATAATTTAGAAATTAAGATATTTAAAGAAATAAATGCTAAAATTACCAAAGATGAACCTAAATATAATATAAGTAAAGTATATGAATTTAATAACATAGATTCAGAAATTAATTTTGTGTGCGAAAAAATAATTGAATTATTAAATAATAAGATAGATATTAATCATATTAAGTTAATGAATGTAACTAAAGAGTACTATAATGGTTTAAGAAGAATAAGTAATTTATATCATCTACCAATAAATATACCTACTAATAATAATTTATATAATAATATAATAGGTAAAACTTTTTTAAATAATTTATATCATGGTATAAAGTATAGTATTAATTTAATTAAAGATGAAGATGAAGAAATAGTAAATAAAATAGTTAATCTTTGCAATAAATTTAATTATGTAAAAGATTTAGATATTTTAAAAACAATATTGATTAAAGAATTTAAAAATACTAAAATTAATAATTTTCAATATCAAAATTATGTAGAAATAATTGATACTTTTGCTTTAGTAAATGATGATGATTATGTATTTTTAATGAACTTTACAACTAGTAGTATTCCTTCATTTATAAAAGATGAAGATTATTTTACGGATAATATTAAAGAAGAATTAAATTTAAGTAGTTGTCATGTTATTAATAAAGAAATAAAGAATGCTACCATTAATAAATTAAAAAGTATTAAAAATTTAGTTATAAGTTATAAATTAAAAGATAATAAAACTATCTATTATCCATCTATCTTAGTAAATGAATTAAACTTAATGAAAGAACATTATCAAAATGAATCATTAGTTCATTATTCACTAGATTATGATAAATTAAAACTTGCTAAAATGATATATGATTATGAAACATATGGTATCATTAGCGATGAATATAATATTTTAAGGAATAGTCTTAAAGATATTTCTTATAATTCTTATAATAATGAATATACAAAAATAGATAAAGATGCTTTTAAAGAATATATAAATAATAGATTATCTTTATCTTATAGTCAAATGAATAATTATAATAAATGTGCTTTTCGTTATTATTTAAGTAATGTTTTAAAATTACAAAAAGAAATGGATTTATTCGAATCATTTATTGGTTCTTTATTGCATGATTGTTTATCTAAGTGTGTTGGTACTAATTTAGATAGTGATGAGGTTATCGATAGTTATATCCAAACTAGTGGTAGAGTTTTATCTAAAAAAGAGGAATACTTTGTTAAATTAATGAAAGAAGATATTAAAAATACTTTAAAGATAATTAAAGATCAAAATATAAATATTAATTTAGATAAAACACTAAAAGAACAAAAAATTCAAGTTGATAAATCGAGAGATATCGATATTAAATTTGTTGGTTTTATTGATAAAATTTTATATAAAGAATTAGAAAATAAAACTATTATATCTCTAGTAGATTATAAAAGTGGTAAAGAAGATATAGATTTAAAATATAGTGAGTATGGTTTTAATTTACAATTACCTATTTATTTATATTTAGTTAAAAATAGTACTTTATTTAAAAATCCTACTTTTGCTGGTTTTTACTTACAATTTATTTTAGATAAAAATATTAATAAAAGTAATAAGAGTTATGAAGAAGAATTAAAAGATAGATTAAAATTAGAAGGATACTCTAATAGTGATGAAAATATCTTAACTTATTTAGATAGTAATTATCAAAATAGTAATTTAATTAAAGGTTTAAAATGTAAAAATAATGGGGAATTTTATAAAAATAGTAAAGTATTAAGTAATGAAGAAATGGATAATTTAATAAATATTGTAGATAACAAAATTGAAGATGCCATTAATAATATTTTAGATGTTAATTTTAAAATAAATCCAAAAAAAATTGGCTATAAAAATGATGTTGGTTGTAAGTATTGTAAGTTTCAAGATATTTGTTTTAAAAAAGATAGAGACTATGTTATCTTAAAAGAGATTGAAGGTGAAGAAGATGTCGGATTGGACTAAAGAACAGAATGAAGCCATTAATAAAAGTGGTAGTAATATTATTGTATCTGCTGGTGCTGGGTCAGGTAAAACAGCTGTCCTAACTGAAAGAGTAATAACTAAGTTAAAACAAGGTATAAAAATAAATGAATTATTAATTTTAACATTTACAAATGCTGCTGCTAAAGAAATGCAAGACCGAATTAGAGAAGAAATAAGTAAGTATGATAATTTAAAAGATAATATTGATTATTTAGAAACATCTTATATTACAACCTTTGATTCTTATACTTTATCTTTAGTAAAAAAATATAATTATAAATTAAATGTCTCTAATAATTTAAGTATTGTTGATGATAGTTTAATTAGAATTAAAAAAGAAGAAATATTAAATAATATTTTTGATGATTATTATGTAAGTGAAGATCCTTTATTTCTAAATTTAATTAAAGATTTTTGTATTAAGAATGATAAATCAATTAAAGAAGCTATTTTAGATTTTATAAATAATATTGATAATGAAATAGATAGAGATGATTTTTTAAATAATTATTTAGATAGTTATTTGAACCAAGAAAGAATTGATAATTATATAGAAGATTATTTAAAAATGATATATGAAATAATTAATAATATTGAAAGTAATATTATCTTAATATCATCTTCTTCTTATCCTGAATATTATGATGCTTTAGTTAAAGCTTTTAATGATTTAATTTGTGCTAAAACATATGATGACATTTATAAATATTATAATTTATTAAATGTACCAAGAAGACCAAGGGGTAGCGATGAAATTAAAGATGTAAAAGAGAATATTGATAAATTAGTAAAAGAATTAAAAGATTATTTAAGATTTAATAATATTGAAGAGATAAAAGAAACATTTAAGATAGTTAAAAATTATTTAGTAGTATTTATAGATATAATTAAGAAGTTTTATAAAAAGTTAGATGAATATAAATTTAATAATGATTTATATGAATTTAGTGATATATCGAAAATGGCTATTAAATTACTTAAAGATAATGAAGATATAAGATTAGAGATTAAAAATTACTATAAAGAGATAATGATAGATGAATATCAAGATACTAATAATATTCAAGAAGAATTTGTTAAATTAATTCAAAATAATAATGTTTATATGGTCGGCGATATTAAACAATCTATTTATGGTTTTCGTAATGCTAATCCCAATATATTTAAAGAAAAATATGATAATTATAATCTAAATAAAGGTGGTATTAAAATTGATTTATTAAAGAATTTTAGATCAAGGGAAGAAGTACTATCTGGAATTAATTTAATTTTTTCTTATATTATGGATGATTATCTAGGTGGTTGTGATTATAAAAATGCTCATCAAATGAATTTTGGGAATAATCTATATGAACTTAAAAATGGCATGGATGATTATAAATTAGAAATATTAAATTATGAAAATAATAATATGGATTTTAATAATGAAGAAATAGAAAGTTTTATTATTGGGAGAGATATTTTAAATAAGATAAATAATAAGTATGAAGTTGTTGATAAAAAGAAGAAATGTTTAAGACCATCTTTATTTAGTGATTACTGTATAATCATGGATAGAGGTTCATCTTTTAAAACTTATAAAAAAGTATTTGAATATTTAGGTATTCCTCTTAATTTATATATGGATAGAACTCTTACTAGTGAAATAGATATTTTAGTATTAAATAATTTAATTGAGCTAATATTAAAGATAGCCAAAAAAGAATATGATGATACTTTTAAATATGACTTTGTAAGTGTAGCTCGTTCTTATCTTTTTAGTTATGATGATAATACTATTTTTAATATTGTTAAGAATAAAAATTATTATGAAACAGAAATATACTGTAAATGTTTAAATATCGTAAAAGAAATAAATAAAATAAATATTTATGAAATATTACAACTTATAATTAAAGAATTTGATTATTATAATAAAATAATACTTATTGGTAATGTTGAAGATGCTTTAATTAGATTAGATAATTTATTAGATTTAGCTTCTAATTTAAGTGATTTAGGTTATACTTTAGAAGATTTTAATAATCATTTAGTATCAATTATTAATAGTAAAGATGAAATAAAATATAGTGTTAATGGGATGAATGGTAATGCTGTTAAAATAATGAATATTCATAAATCTAAAGGTTTAGAGTTTCCTGTTTGTTATTTTAGTGGCCTATATAAAACTTTTAATAAAGAAGATATTAAAGATAAATTTGTTTATTCTAGTAAATATAAAATGATTATTCCTTACTATAAAGAAGGTATTGGTTATACTATATTAAAAGATTTATATAAGAAAGATTATATATTAAATGATATTAGCGAAAGAATAAGATTATTTTATGTGGCTCTTACAAGAGCTAAAGAAAAGATAATTATAGTAGCACCACTTAAAAAAGAAGAAAAAGAAATAAATGAATTAGTAAGTAATGATATTAGAGAAAAATATAATTCTTTCTTAAGTTTCTTAATATCTATTCAAAATAAATTAAAAGATTATATTAAAGATATTAATATGGATGATATTAAAATTACTAAAGATTATTTAGATAATAAAGTTGTAAAAGATAAAGAAATAGAGGATAATGGTTTAATTACTTATCAAAATATTAATATTGAAAATAATATAGTTAAAAATGATCATGCTTCTAAAAAAATAATTGAGTTAATTAGTGAAGAAGAAAGTAAAAAAATGGAATATGGTACAATAGTTCATGAAGCTTATGAAGAATTAGATTTCTTAAATATTAAAGAAGATAATCCTTACTATGATAAAATTATTAATTTAGTAAATACTTTAAATATAACTAAAGATAGTAAGATATATAAAGAACATGAATTTATATACAATAAAGATAATATAAAATATCATGGTTTAATTGATTTAATTGTTATAAATAATGATATGGTTAAAATAGTAGATTATAAATTAAAAAATATAGAAGATAAAGAATATGAAAAACAATTAAATATTTATTATGATTATTTAAGAAGATATTATCAAAAAGAAAATATAGAGTTATACTTATATAGTATTTTAGATAATAAATTAAAATTAATTAATAAGGAGTGAAATGATGGAAGAAATAGTTTCTATATTAACTAAATTAAATAAAACTATTAGTACTATGGAATCATGTACTGGTGGTGGTATTGTAAATGCCATTACTAATATACCTGGGTCTAGTGAAGTACTTAAGTTTAGTGCTGTAACTTATTCTAATGAATATAAAATAAAGATGGGTGTTAGTGAAGATATTATAAATAAATATACTGTTTATAGTATGGAAGTAGCAAATGCCATGAGTAAGAATATTGCTATCTATTCGTTATCTAATTATGGTATTGGTGTAACTGGTCAATTAAATAGAAAAGATCCGCATAATAAGACTTCAGAGGTAGATAAAGTGTATATTAGTATTTATGATAAAGATAAAGATAAATACTATAATAAAGTATATACATGTGAATATGTAAATAGAGTAGATAATAAAAATAAGGTAATTTCCTTAGTTGTAGAAATGCTTAAAAGTATTTTAAATGATTAGAGTTTTCCTCTAATCTTTTTTATTGTCATTGTTTGACTAAAATCATTATCAAAAATAGTAAAAAATCTTTTACTCATTTTGACAAAAATTAAATTGTAAAACGAACAAAAAAATTTTTAAATTAGAAAAAATATAAAGTATTAGGTAGAATCTAAGCAAAATGTTTTTCAGAAGTAAAAAGTTTAAAAAAAGTAAATTGTTCGTTTTACATTTTTAAATTTTTTTTTAAAAAAAACATTGATTAAGAATAAAGATTTGTTATAATGAAAGTGTAATGGAGAGGTAATATGAAAGAAGATGTAATTAGTGATTTAATTGTTGTTAAAAGAAGTGGCCAAAGAGTCCCTTTTAACCGCACAAAAATAGCAATTGCTATTAAAAAAGGCTTTGATAGTGTATACGAAGATTATGATGAAAAAATTGTTAACAAAGTATTAGAAAAAGTTGTTAAAATAATTGAGAAAGAATATCAAGATAGAAAGACAATTGGAATTGAGGAAATTCAAGATATTATTGAAAAAGAACTGCAAAAAACAGACGAAAGTGTTTACAAATCTTTCTCTGAATATCGTTTAAGAAGAGCAGCATCTCGTGAAGCATTTGTAGGACTTAGTAAACCTCAACACAAATTTGTTAAAGCAATTGAATCATTAGGACTTAAAAGTTCTAAAGAAGAAAATGCTAAAAGAGAAAATGCTAATATCGATGGTGATGGTCCAATGGGAACAATGCTTCACTTTGGAGCAACTGTTTCTAAAGAATTTGGTAAAGCTTATTTAATGGATGCTAAATATGCAAGAGCTCATGATGAAGGAGCAATTCATATTCACGATTTAGATTTTCTAGCAATGGGTACTACAACTTGTAACCAAATAGATTTAGAGAAATTATTTAAAAAAGGTTTTTCAACAGGTCATGGTCATTTAAGAACTCCAAATGATATTATGAGTTATACAGCTTTAGCTGCTATTTGTATTCAAGCTAACCAAAATGATCAACATGGTGGTCAAAGTATTCCAATGTTTGATTACTATATGGCACCAGGTGTTAAAAAGACATTTAGAAAGCAATTAAAACAAACTTTATATGATTTTCTTGATTTAGATGGTTTCTTAGGTGAAGTTGATTTTGATAAAATAGTTGAAGTTATTAACAAAATAGATACTATTGAATTTGATCCTAAAGAAATGTTTAAAGAATTTATAACAAGTGATAGATTAGAAGAAATAATTCAAAAAGGTTATGATAAAGCTATGGCTAAAACTGATAGAATTACTTATCAAGCTATGGAAGCATTTATTCATAACTTAAATACAATGCATAGTAGAGCAGGAGCTCAAGTACCTTTTTCATCAGTAAACTTTGGTACTGATACATCTCCAGAAGGCAGAATGGTTATCAAAAACTTCTTACTTGCAACTGATGCTGGTCTTGGTCATGGCGAAACACCTATCTTCCCAATTTCAATCTTTAAGTTAAGAGAAGGGGTTAGTTATAATGTTGGTGATCCAAACTATGATTTATTTAAACTTGCTTGTAAAGTATCAGCTAAAAGAATGTTCCCTAACTTCTCATTTATGGATTCATCATTTAATAAGCCTTATTTAAAAGGTATGGATCCTAAAACGGAAGTAGCATATATGGGATGTAGAACAAGAGTTATAGGTAATGTTGTTGATCCAGATAAACAAATTACACCAGGAAGAGGAAATTTATCATTTACGACAATAAATTTACCAAGACTTGGAATTAAACATGGTATTGTTGATGGTACTAGAGAAAAGCCTGATATGAAAGGCTTCTACGAAGAATTAGATGAATTACTTGATTTATGTAAGGGTCAATTACTTCAAAGATTTGATATTCAATGTAGTAAATCAGTAGCAAACTTTAAATTCTTACTAGGTTCTCATGTATGGCTTGATTCAGAAAAACTAGAACCTGGTCAAAAAATAAGAAAAGTATTAAAACATGGTACTTTATCAATTGGCTTTATTGGTCTTGCTGAATGCCTAAAAGCTTTAATTGGTGAACATCATGGTGAATCAGATAAAGCACAAAAGTTAGGATTAGAAATTATATCACATATGCGTGAAAAATGTGATCAATATTCAGAAGAAATGAAACTTAACTTTACTTGTCTTGCTACACCAGCTGAAGGCTTAAGTGGTAGATTTGTTGGTATAGATAGATCAATATATGGCAAGATTAAAGGTGTAACTGATAGAGAATATTATACAAATTCATTCCATGTACCAGTTTATTATAAAACAACTATTCAACATAAAATGGAAATTGAAGGAAAATATCATAAACTTACTAATGCTGGTCATATTTCTTATATTGAAATAGATGGCGATACTGCTAATAATGTTGAAGCATTTGAAAAGATAATTCGTATCATGCATGATAATGATATAGGTTATGGAGCAGTTAACCACCCAGTAGATAGAGATCCAGTATGTGGATATGTTGGTGTCATTAATGATGTATGTCCAAGATGTGGCAGAAGAAATTTTGAAGGGGTTCCGGTTGAAACAATAAATAGCTTAGAATGTGATTGCTAAAATAGAAAAGAAAGAGGAGGAATATTATATGGAAGCAACTACTAAAAAATGTAAAACTATAGGAGAAGGAGTAGGATTTGAAAATATCCGTCGTATTACAGGTTATCTTGTAGGTACACTAGATAGATTCAATAATGCTAAAAAAGCTGAAGAACATGATCGTGTAAAACACACTGGTGTTAGTGCTAACGAAAAATCTTGTGAAAAAGCTGCATAGGAAATAATTATGAAAATAAGACTAGCAGCACCACTTCAATGTGATAGTGTTGTTGATGGTTTTGGTGTTAGGACAGTTATTTGGACACAAGGATGTTCTCATAATTGTCCTTTTTGCCAAAATCCTAGTACTCATGCCTTTGATGGTGGAGAAGAATATGACGTTAAAGAAATTTGTGAAGAACTAGAAGATATTAAAAAAAATAAGAAACAAGATGGTATAACTCTAAGTGGTGGAGATCCCATGTTTCAAGTTGATAGTGTTTTAGAAATTGCTAAATTTGCTAAGAAAATTGGCTTAAATGTTTGGTGTTATACTGGCTTTACTTATGAACAAGTCTTAGATTTAGGCAAAAAAAATAAAAATTATTTAGAATTACTTAAATATCTTGATGTTCTAGTTGATGGTCGTTTTGAAATAGATAAAAAAGATTTAAATTTACTTTTTAGAGGATCATCTAATCAAAGATTAATTGATGTGCCTAAAACTTTACAAAAAGGTGAAATTGTTTTAATACCAGAAAGTGATGGCATCATGGAAAAATATAAAAGAAAAGAAAAAATGTATATTTAAATGTTGAAAACTTATGAGTTTTCGACATTTTTTTACAAACAAATTGTATATAAGTTTACAATTTTAAAAAATACTAAAAAGTGTGGTATAATAAAAAAAAGAATAGAAAGTAGGAAATTATGAATAGAAAAAAATTAAAATTAATAATTTTTATAATTTTTATAATATTTCCTACTTTAAGAGTAACTGCAGTAGATAAATTTAAATTTACAAATAGTAATCCTAAATTAGGTATAGTAAGTGTTGATGATAGTTATTTTAATTTAAAAGATTATAACTTAGTGACATCAATTAAAAATCAATATAATACTAATGCATGTTGGGCATTTGCTACCAATGCTTCAATTGAATCTAATTTATTATTAAATAATTATGGTTATCAAGATTTATCGGAAGCCCATTTAGAATTATCTACGCAAAATACACTTAATTATAGTAGACCAACTTTTAAAAGAAATATAAATACAGGTGGTAATTATCATTTAGCTGCTGCTTATCTTATGAATGGATGGGGTGCAGTAGATGAAACATATTTAGATTTTAATAATTTATTAAGTGTTTATAATTTAAATAGTTATGTAAATGAAGATTTAGTAATAAATGCTAAACCACAATATGATGTTAATTCTATTGTTTTTTTAGGTAATAATACAAATTCTAATAATAATCAAATGACATGTGATAATGATACAATTAGAGATATTAAAGAATATTTAATAACTAATGGGGCTTTAGCAGCATCTGTTTATTCTGATAATAGTAATGTTTTTAAAAAATATAATTATTATGATGGTAGAGAAAGAAAAGATATTAATGGTAATATAATACCTCCAAATCAAACGATAAACCATGGTGTAACTATAGTTGGATGGGATGATACAATCTCTAAAGATTTATTTTCTACCATTAATCCACCAAAAAGAGATGGTGCCTTTATTGTTAAAAATTCTTATGGTGAACTTATGTCTATTGGTACTATCGATATTGTAAAAAAACAATTATATAATAATTTTAAAAATTATTTACATATTCAATCAATTGATGAAATAAATGATGAACAATTAAGATTGTTAGTATCAGAACTTTATGAAGTAAGTGTTGATGATATTATTTATAATTTAGGTGAAGTTTATATAAATATTGGTAATACTGGTTATGAATATATATCTTATGATGATCTTTATATTTGTAATAATGTTACAGGTTTTTTTGATGTGTCTAATGAAGTAGAAGATTATACATATTATTATGATTATTTAGGTTATAATGCTACTTATAATGTGAAAGAACAAAATTTATATTTATTAAATATATTTAATAAAAAAAGTGATGTTAATGAACAATTAGAAGAAGTTTCTTTATACTTTCCTAAAGTAGGACAAAAATATGAAGTATTTTTTGCTAATGGCATAGAATCAAATAGTAAGAATGCAATTAAAATTGGTGAAGGAGAATCTAATTTTGTTGGTTATAATACTTTAAAAATAAATAATAAACCAATTATATTTAATGATAAATATACTATATTAGTTAAGTTAACAAGTGAAGATGATATTAGTTTAGGTGTTTCTCTACCTATTAATGATGTATATCAAGATATGAAGTTAACTAGTGATGTTCAATTTCTTTCTATTGATGAATCTAATTATGTTGATGCTACTAAATTAAGAGATAATAATTTTCAATTAACGATTAAAGCCTCAACTAACGAAACTAATTTAGAAAGTAATTTAAATGTTCATAATAATCCTCCTAAAGTTAATTCTGATGTTTTAATGAAAGAAATAGTTAATGAAGAAGATAATAAATTTATTGAATTTTTAAAAAAATCATATTTATGGATTATATTAGGTATTATCGGTTTAACAATTACTGCTGTTGTAATTAAAAAAACTATTAAAAGAGAAGTTTAAATGATATAATGTATTAAGGGTGGTTAAATGACAATTGGTATATTTGATTCAGGAGTGGGAGGACTTACGGTTTTAAAATCATTATTGAAAAATTATCCTAATCATAAATATATATATTATGGCGATAATTTAAATGTCCCTTATGGTAATAAAAGTATTGAAGAATTACAAAAGTATGGTAATAATATTATTGAATTTTTAGAAAAAGCAGGTGCTGAAAAAATAATTATAGCATGTGGAACTTTAAGTTCTAATAAAGAAATATTAAAAAGTAATGTTGAATTAATCGATTTATTATCACCATTAAAAAATAAATTAGATAATTATCATAAAATTAGTATTATGGCAACACCTTTAAGTGTTAAAACTAATGCTTTTGCTAAATATATTAATTGTAATCTTAATTTAATTGCATGTGAAAAATTAGTTCCTCTTATAGAACATAATGATTATACAAATTTAGATGAAATATTAAAAGAATATTTGCAAAGTACAAAAGATAGTGATGCTTTAATACTAGGGTGTACACATTATCCTATCATTATGGATAGAGTAGCTAAATTTTTTCCAAAAAAAATTATAACTTTAGATGAATTTATATTAGATAAAGTTAAAAATTTAGAAAGTAGTGAACCTAGTTTACAAATATATTTTAGTTTGATAGATAATAATGTTTTAGATAATACGAAAAAGATATTAAATAATGATAAAATTAATATTGAAAGGAAGATTTTAAATGTTAGAAAATAAGAAAATATTAATATTAGGACTTGCAAGAAGTGGTTATCAAGTTGCCAAGTTACTTTACCAAAATAATGAAATAATTATTACTGATAAAAGTGATAATGAGAAGGATAAAATAGAAGAATTAGAAAAGTTAAATATTAAATTTATAAAAAGTGAAACAGGAGAAGAATTATTAGAGGGTATAGATATTTTAATAAAGAATCCTGGAATTGAACCTTTTCACCCATGTGTAAAAAAAGCATTAGAATTAAATATTCCTATTGTTAATGAAATGGAAGTAGCATATCATTATTTAGAAGATAATGTCTTTATTGTAGGAATAACAGGTTCTAATGGTAAAACAACAACTACTACAATGTTATACGATCTTATCAAATTACATGGCTTAGAAGTAACTCTAGGTGGTAATATAGGAATTCCTTTAAGTGAAGTAGTAAAAGATGTTAAAGCTAATTCAATATTAGTTTTAGAAATTTCTGATCATCAATTAAATGATTTACATGAATTTAAAACTGATATGAGTATTTTAACTAATTTATGTCCTACTCATTTAGATTTTCATGGTACTTATGAAAGATATATAAATACTAAAAAGAAAATATTTAATCATCATACAAAAGATAATTTAGCATTTATTAATTATAAAAATGAAGATAGTTTAAAAATAACTAAATATATAAATTCTACTAAAATATATTTTAATAATGATGTTAATTATTTTGATGAAAAAGGTATATATATTGATAAAGAAATGTTATTAGAATTAAAAGATATTAAAATTAAAGGTAATCATAATTATGAAAATATAACTGTTATGTTATTGGCACTTAAAAATATTTTAAAAGATAAATTTGATATCAATATTGTTAGAGATTATTTAAAAAGATTTAATGGAGTTGAACATCGAATTGAAGTAGTTGATACTAATACAAAAATTGATTTTTATAATGATTCTAAAGCGACTAATCCTACCTCAACTTTAATTGCTTTAAAAACAATGAGTAAACCAACAAGATTAATTTTAGGAGGAAAAGAGAGATATCAAGATTTTAAAGAAATAGAAAGTGAATTAGATAAAGTTATTTATATTTATGCTATTGGTGAAGTAGAAGATAGAGTTAAAGAATTTAGTGAGAAACATAATATTCCTTGTAAAATCTGTCATACATTAGAAAATGCCATGTATGATATAAAAAATGATGTACAAGATGGAGAATGTGTTTTACTATCACCTGGTAGTGCTTCTTGGGATCAATATGATAAATTTGAAACTAGGGGCGAAGAATTTAAAAAATTAGTTGAAAAATTGTTTAAATAAAGATATAATTGATATCTTGACTTTGACAGTAAAAACGAACAATCCCTTTAATTACCTAGGTTTGCTCGTTTTTAAAATGTTGTACATT
>CANRQF010000028.1 GCA_947632715.1 uncultured Bacilli bacterium
CTGGTTGTTTTTCGACTACATTTTGCATTACGTATCCTTTCTATGAAGAGTGAAAATCACTGTTGTTCTTTTCCCCCCCTTTCACTTATATATTTCAAAATGTAGTTATCTCTTCCTTTTTTATTCCATAAATTATGTTAAATTTAACATAACATAAAAAAAGTTGATTTCTCAACTTAAAAACTCATCATTTGCATCAATGCAATTATTAATAAAATCATTACACCAAAACCAGTAGCCATTAACATTTGCATTGTTTTTCCTTCCATTTTTTCAAGTCTGTTTTTGTATTTTGTTTCTCTGGCTTTTTGTTGTAAATTAGATATGGTTCTTGAAAACATTAACATTTGTTCTTGCTTACGATCTTGACTACCTAAACTTAAACGATATAATAAACGCATCATACGCATTGAATCTCTTACAGGATATTGTTTAGCAAAGTTCATATAAGGTTCAATTGTATCATTACCAGAATTGATTTCATTAATCATTTCTTGTAAACCATCTTTAAAAATATCTGGAGCATCTGCAATTGATTTACCAATGGCAACGGGAACTGTATAATGTTGAATTAAAATTTCAATACCTTTTAAATAATGTGGTAACATACTATCTATGTAATACATATGTTTTTTATACCAACTTTTAATATTAATGTAATCCATTTTATAAGCAATAAAGCCAATAATAAATGATATTAATACTTTTATGGCACTTAAATTAGATAACCAAATAAAGATCATTAAAACAATTACTAATAATCCATTTCTAATTCGTTTAGCAAATAATGCCTCAGAATTCATGTTTTCACCGTATTTGGCTCTTACATAGAAATCCCAATCATCTTCTTTTAAACGTCTAAATATTTGCATATTATCGCTTACTAATTCTTTTACTGAAAATTGACCATTATATGACATTAAGAAAAGAATTAAACAAGCTATTATAATCATTTCAATTTGCATTATTCAACCCCCACATCTTCATTATAATATTTTTCACCTGACAACAAGAAGAACATATTGATAATTATAATGGCATGAAGTAATAATTTAACATACCATTCATTAAGTAATTCAATATAACTATCTTCACCAAGTAAAAACTCAACAACGATTACTAATGAAAATAAAACTGCTCCAAATGTTAAGAATCTTTTATGGAAGTTTTTACGATCCATTTGGTCACGATAAACACCTTCAACTAAAGCATCGATATCAAGTGACATATTTTCTAGTGATTCACCAGCATCTCTAGCACCTTCTTTAGTAATTTGTAAAAATAATTGATGCATATTTTTTACCATATAATATGGATATTTAGCATTAAAATATTCAATTGATTGATCGATTGTACCATACTTATAAGACATATCAATCATTGCTTTTATATCACTTAAAACTGGCTCTTCAATAACGCCTGAGTCTCTAACCCCTTCCAAACTTTTAACAAAACTTTGAGTAGTATTAAATTCCATAATTACATTGGTTGTATAAGTTTGAATTTGTTCAAATAAGAATTCACTATATACTCTTTGTAATCTTAAATATGTAAGATATGGAATAAATGCAATTGTTATACCAGCATAAACTAAACCCCAAATTAAACTATAAAAGTAAAAATAACCAACTAATCCAGCAAAGCCACCTAACAAAACAGCTTGGGCTAAATATTCTTTAAAAGTAAATTCTTGCCCTAACTCTTTAGCTTTAGCTCTAACAACTTTAAATGAATAAGGTGCATATTTTTCATATGCTTGACCAACTTTATCAACTACTTTTTTATAATTTTTACCAGCTTTAACACCACGATAAATTATAATAAAAGCAAGTATTCCTAGCATGAATATCAATTCAGGAAAAGTACTCATTTTAATGCACCTTCTTTCTATAAACTATCTATTGTTTCTACTTTATTAACTGTATTGTTGCCAGTTTCAGCAACAAATAAATTATCTGGTAAAACTACACCTTGACTACCTAAATAATCTTTTAAATATTTAGTCGGATTATTATATTGAATTTTACCATCTAAATTCTTTTTATATATAATATTTGAACCAGCTTTGTTATCATCATCAACAAAGAATTCACAAACTTCAACAATCTCTCTTTGAAATCTGTTAAGTTCAGCACTCATATAACCTTTAATATGAATTGCTAATTGAATATATCTATGAATTGATTTTAAAAATTGATCAACATCTTGACTAGATTCAAGTAATGAATACATACGCATTGGAACATTTACAGCTCTATCTGAGTGAATTGTAGAAATAATATTGTGTCCAGATGATACTGAGTTACGTACCGCCGTAACTGCTTCAGCACTACGAACTTCGGAAAGTAAAATCCAACGTGGGTTTTGTCTCATGCACGCTACTAAAACATCTGAATATGAAGCAATATTATTTGTTTTCATTGCTACTATATCACGATGAGGAAATATTTTATCTAAGTGTAATTCTAGTGTATCTTCAATTGTTATTAATTTTTCATTTTCTTTTGTATGACTTGCTAAATATTTTACTAATTCAGTTTTACCAGAACCAGTTTCTCCACTTACCATAATATTGCAATGCCCTTCAACACAAGTAAGAATAAAATTTAAAAGTTTTTCTGTTACATATTGTTCACTCAATAATTTTTCCTTATTAAGTCTTATCTTAGCAGGTGTCTTTCTGATAACGCATGCAATACCATTGGTAGCAATTGAATCATGTATAAAATTCAAACGTAATTCAGCTGATTCAGCATCCAAAAATGGTGATGCCATATTGAAAGTTTTACCCATTACATTAGAACATTGAAATGCTAATTTTTCTAATAGAGCATTATTTATATCAGGTCTTTCAATACGATAAACACCCTTATCAAGGGTTTTTAAATGTATTTGACCTTGATTACCATAAGAAATATCGGTAATATTATCATCATCTAAAAACTCTTTAATTGGTCCAAAATCTATTTGGGAAAATATAGCATCATTCACTAGTAATCACTCCTTTATTGTACAACTGTAGTATTTGTATTATTTTTTTGATCTAACGTTCTTAATTTTCTTAAGATAAATGCTTCTAATTCAGCACTACTTATATCTGGTTCACAATTTTCACCATTCTCTGGACGACAATAACCAGTACTTCTTATAACTGGAATTAAATCAATCGAATTAGTAGTAATTAAATCAGTTGCAGTAGTTAATAATTTAAATAAATCTTCTTCTACAGCAAATAATAATTGAGCTGAATTACCTGCAGATGAATCCCAGAATACATTTTTTCCGTTACTATCTCTTACTTCTAATACTGGAATACCTTTAACTAAAGCACCAAAGATAATATCATCACCATCGACAGCTGATAAATATAAATCAATATATGTATCAGGTAAAATACTATTAGCATAAGTAGTTCTCATGTTAACATCTAATCCATATAGTGTCCATCCCTCTTGAAGTCTATCAGTTAATCTATTTTGGATTTGTTCATATTCACATAATTGTGATCTATAAAAGAAACCATTTTGAGGAATAGCATTACCAGTACAAATATATTTACCATCTAATTCTTCCTTACTAGTAACTATATCACTATTTTTTAAAGTAGATTGTGTAATATCTTTAGTCTTAACATTTTCTAATTCTATTTTATATCCTGAATTAATTCTTTCTGTTGCATATGGAATTTTAACAGTAGATACAGCATTATTAACACGATTATTGTAAAAGAACCATAATACAATAATACCTGCTATAACTACTAAAATTGTAACAGTATTCTTATTACTTAAGAATCTTTTTATTGTCTCAGCAAAATTTCCCATTTTATTCCTCCTTAATTATCCTTATTTACTTCTAATCTTTCTGTTACCCTATTAACTAAATCAAAAGCTGTACTATCAGTACCAACTACATAAGTATCGGTTTTACTTTGTATTTCAACACTGACTTTAGGAGGAGCTTCGTAAATACCTACAAATAATAATTTATATTCACTAGCTCCATTAACAGAATCAGCAAATCTTCTTGTAAAATTTTCTATAAATTTTTCTTTATTTATTCTAAGTTCACCAAAGTAACGAAAATAGCCATAATCTATTGCATCTACCATTGCTTGTTCTACTATTTCTTTACCATTATAATAATCTTCGGTGTTATTGGAAGTAACATTTCTTACTAAAAGTAATATTACTGCAACAAATACTCCAAGAATTACAATCCAGTAACCCCAATACGCTTCTTTCATCTATTACTCCTCCTTTGTTACTTCCACATAGGACCAATGCCTGCTTCTTTATAACTTCCTATAGTTAATAATGATTTATCAATTGATATCGAACCACTTGTTATCCATCTATTTGCAATACCAGTAGAACCTACAGCTTGATCCCAAGTAGTCCACCATGGTTGAGCTTGATTACTATGAACAAATGACTCTCTTTCATCAGCAGTTAATGGCCTATTACCATTTATATGAACCTTTACTTCATCACTTGTATTAAACTCACTTATAAGTTTGTCAATAAACGTACTATAACAGAACATACCATCATATGTTTCATTACTTTCTGTAGTGTAACTATAACAACTTAGTGTATTATCTGCATAAGTTTTACCATTATTATAATTTTTAATCCAATTTATAACATCTCTACTTAAATCAATTTCAATTGCATAATTATTATCTAGAAGTGATGTACTATCATATGAACCACCACCAATAGTATCATTAAATTGAACATCGAAGACATCTTCACCATTACCGTTATTTTCAATATCTTTTGTAGTAACATAAGCTTTTAATTCCAAGTAAGTTTCAATATTTTCATCCCAACTCCAGTTTGGTCCTAAATCTCTATCATTTGGATTAACTTCACCAGGTTGGAATGGTATAGATGAAACATTAAGTTCACCTTTAAATGCACAAGGACCTTTATTTGGATCACATGAAGATGGACAACTACCAGTTGGACAATTTGGATCATAGCAAATTCCTTTATCTGGATCACACGATGAACTACATGTTATACAATCAACAAAATAACTACATACATATTCACCATTAGTATTTGCTGTTGAACCTTCAGGTTTATGAATACTATCACCAGTACAGCCTTGTTGTGATGCTTTAGTTACAACATTTGGCACAACTTCTGAATCATAAACATTAGTTGAACCATTTGGATTGTATGAATCCCATATACGACCATATTTACCTGGATATGTAGGATGCTTTGGATCATATTGTCCTAAATTTTGAACATATAACTTATATGTATATACACCTTTACCAGAGAATTCCAATGGCCAAGCTTCTGGAAGTTCAATACTATCATCAATATCTTCAGAAGGAGCAACTATAATACCACTTGGTAATAATGTCCTAAATTGAGTTGGTGTAGTATATGTAATTTCAGCTGTTTTAGATTCATATACTGACGCTAATATATAATTATCGTAATATTGACATGAAATTGTTGTGAAACCTTGTTCATCATTAGATGACGAAGTTGAATTACATAATTTATTGTATTCTTCTTCTGAATAAGGTGAAGTACAATCGACATCATCTTCATCGCATGTTACTTTTTTATCCAATAATTCTTTATATGTTGTACAAAGATCTTGTTGGCTATTTGCAGTTTCTCCCTTCATAGCTGCATAACTTTGTTGAACTTCACCTGTTGTAGTTACTTTACATAATTCTTTTGGCTTATTAGAATTCAATCTTGTTGTAAAGCCACCAGCACATCCAATTGGTTTTCCTTCATCATTGTAAGTAAATCCACTTTTACAATAAAGTTTATCTTCTGAATATTGCTCTTGAGAATCACTAGCTTTATGAGCTTCTAATGTTGTCTTAACTCTATCACTTTCACCAATATAACCTTCTTCATAATCAAAGTCAAAGATTGGATCTATTTCATAATTTCCTAAATTCCAGCCTGAGCAATCATTTAATTGCTTAATATATTCTTCCATTCTTGTTCTTGCATCAGCCATTACCCTTTTAGCTATTTCTACATTATAATCTGCACAATTATAATCCTTGCAATATTTTCTTTTTTTACCATCAATAGTATATTCTGATTTATATAAAGGATCGAAAATTGGATTATCTACAGATATGTCTTTTAAGATTTTTTCTAGAACATCAGGAACACGATAATATCTGTCCCATTTTAAAGTATGACTTTTAGTAGAACTTTTATAGCCATCACCTAATTTAGGTTTTGAATAAGGAATTCTTTGAATTAATATATCACATGTAACTCTTTGAACTTGTTCTGTTGTTGGGTTACCATTTACATCAAAAACTGGGATATTAACCGGTGTTGTTGTACCACATTCCCATTTATACGCTACATCATGTTCGTGTTGAACAATTCCTGGTAGATAACCGATTTTTGGTTTTTCACCAATGCCAATACCTAATCCTTTAACATAAAGCATATCAGTTGGATGAAGCAAATCATGTTTATTAAATGAAGAATCATAATTAATAAATGTGAACCCAAATTTATCATAATAAGATACTTCATGAAAATCACTATCATAACACTGAGGTCCTTGACAATTCTTTTCGCATTCTTCATCACCACCACATAAATCATGTCCATCATGATCTAATTTTATAGGTTCAAGATCTTCCTTTGTTCCACGCCAAATATTAAGACCATCTGGATTTTGCGAGCTTATTCCAAAATAGAATGTATACATTTTAAATGCTTCTAAATATAATTCTCTTGCTTCTTCATATTTATAAGCAAAACTATCAGCAATTTTTAAACCAGTATCACTATATTTTGCATCTCCTATATTAGTATTCAAATAAGTACCATGATCCAAAGCATTTATACTTCCAACATTAATATTTCCGGTATAACATTGTTGACCACCATTTAATGTTGCACTTAATGAGAAATATCGGCCAGCATTTTCATTTTGAGCTTGTGGTAAATTAATATGGAAATTTTCGATACATGCAACTTTACAAAAACTATTTTCAGTAAAATCAATTGTTGAACCTGGATCATCATCTGAATCCATTTCATTTCTATTTAAATCATTATTCAAAATATCTTTACCATCAATTACACATTTATCTACATTAACTTTACTATCAGTATTAGTACATGGAATATTTGTAGAAGATACTTCTACACCTTCTCGAATTATTAATTCTTGTACACTTGCATCATTTGGATTTGCTAATGAACAACTTACTGGTGTTATATATGTAGAACATTTTTTATCATCATCATCACTATCACAGAAATCAATTATTCCATTTTCATCTAATTCATGTAATTCTTTTTCTGTATCATCACCATCTCCTGGTGTATATCCAGAATCTGTTGATTCATCAATTGCTTCAACACCATACATTATTTGCCATGTACAAACTTCTCCTGCATCTTCATCACATGAAAATGTATACATCTTAGCACCTGAATTACCACCAGTATATTTAATATTTAAATTATAAGGAATTTTATTTCCACATTCATAATTATCTTTAGCCACTGTAAAGGAAATTCTAATAGTTATGTGTTCTTCTTCACAAATACCACTGCCTTCTTCAGTTTCTTTTAAAAATTCTTTTTCAATTAAATCAATACCTGCTATAAGTTGTGAAACCTCGTTAGAATTATCAGATCTATATGATTCAGATTTGCTTGTTGATGAAATCATAACTGTATATTTGATACCTAGAGTTGAACACATAGGACAATTAAATTTAATTAATATTTTATCTTTTGTATCTTTACTAACATCATAATTCTTAGCTACATAACTATATGTATCTAATTGTTTATAGTTTGTACCTTCATCAACCTTTGAAGAATCTTTTTCAAATTCTTGAGCAAAACTATTAGAACCTGAATCAGCTTTTCCTTCTGCAGCATCTTTAGCTTTCTTTAAAGCTCCTACAAGTAATTCTGTTATTTCTTGTTGAACATTATCTGCTCCTTGACATCCAGAACCATTTAATGGATTACATATTTGAGCTGTTGTGGAACTTGAAGCCCAACTACCATACTTTGCATCCGGATTACTTGCACCTGGTATAGAACTAATTAAGCTTCTTATTTCTGAAGATTCATTAACATAACGAATAGCTAGATTTACATTATCTCTTAAATTGTAATATGGTCCTTCTTCATAATA
This sequence comes from uncultured Bacilli bacterium, assembly GCA_947632715.1. Taxonomy (GTDB): domain Bacteria; phylum Bacillota_I; class Bacilli_A; order RF39; family UBA660; genus SIG200. The sequence continues at coordinate 8,173 of CANRQF010000028.1, forward strand.
ATAATCTCCATGTTTAACTACAGTACAAGTTGTACCACCACCACAATCTGCTTCACAAGTTCTTTCATCACCTTTACAATTAGTTTGCTCACGACTATATCGAGTAATGTTAGTATTTACCATGCCAAAAATATAATCATATATTCTTATAGCTATAGTTCTAATAACATTATCTCTTGAATCTGCAGTATATAAACTTGTTCTTTCATTATTGACAATAAATATAATTCCGGCATCATGAGGATTACTTGGATCTAATGTAACAACATTTGCATCACGAGTACCTGCTGACATATGTAAGCCTGCATCACGACAATATAAATTAGTTGTTTCTCCATCAGATGTAACAGAGTAATTATAAAATCCTCGCATTGAGCCTGAACCTTTTATACCATAATCAAGATCTTTACCCTCACCTACAACAACTGATTCAGCATGAACATTTATAGTAAAAATTATAAAACTCAATAATAAAATTATAGTTAAGTTTAGATATTTTTTCATAGACCTAATTCCCTCTGTTTCTTTCCTTTAAAGTACACATAAGTACCTGTTCCACCACCAACTACTATTACAACACCAATTATTACCCATTTATTCTTATCTAAAAATTCAAATAATTTATCAAAAAAAGTTTTATTTCTTTCTTCTTCTTGCTTTTGAATTTTTTCTCTATATGTATTAATTCTCTCTAAAAATGTACTTTCAGGAATGTTTTCAAATGTAACAAATTGTTGACAAAGTTCATGATCTGGAAATTCACTTTGACATATTCCGGAATTAGAGAAACTATTATATCTTGGTGTTTTTAAAGTAAAAGTCTTTAAAGCTATACCTTGGCATTTTTGAGTTGTTGTAGTATAAACTTTAAATGTAAAAGTTGTTACTACACCAGTTTTATTCCAATCAAATGATGCTATTCCATTCGATCCACTAATTAATTTATACTCATCATTATAGTTATTAGTTACTCTAACATAAAATTCATCAGTAAGATTAATTAATGATATATGATGAACATATCCTGAAAGTGAAGATAAATCTTCAGTTCCTGGCGATACGATTACACTTTCTGTTTCAAAATTGGCTTGAATATTACTTGCTTTTTCTCTTAACTCTACTTCTTCTTTATAAGAACAATCACTATCTTCGGCGAATACTGGTTTTATAATAAAGAATGATAATAGTAAAAGCATTGATGTAATATATTTTCTCATATAAAAGAACACCTACTCTCTATTAAAGATTTTAACACAATGTTTATATATTATCAAGTTACTAATATGAAAAGTTAGTGATTTTTTATTCATAAAAAAAATGATTATTTTAAAACCATTTCTTCATTTTCACTATATAATTTTGCCATATCTTTTTCTATCTCTTGATTAAGAATATCAGCATAGAATTTTTTCGTTGGGGTTATTTTTCCTAAATATAATTGTAAATCTACTCTAAGAAAGATTTTATCAGTTAATGATAAAGCTTCTAAATAAGATATTCCTAAACCTTTTTTAACAGATTTTTTAAAGTTATCTACTATTCTATTATTTATTCTTTCATTTGCTTCATTTAATTTAATAAATAAATTAGTATAATTTAATTCTTGAGCTAATTTTTCTAAAGTAATTCTTATTACACGGGGATAATCACCAATTACTAACATTATTTCTGGTATTGTTCTTTTTTCTAATTTATTTAATATTTCTATATATTCTTGCACATTACTTCCTTCTTTCTGGCTTCTTATTATAACATACTCTTTAAATTATTTCATTTCTTTTTGAATCCAAGCCATAATAACATTTACAATATAATCAATTTCTTCGTTAGTTAATTCTCTATTCTTTGCTATATGATGCCATTTATATAAACAATCTCTACAACAAGTCGCGGTCGCATGTTCAGAGATAAACACTGGATGACCATGCATTGGGGTTTGTTTACCATCATTAGGTATATACTCGGGAGCAAGTCTTTTTTTAATGAAATCATAAGCATGCTTTCTTATTGTATCTATACCCTTTTCCTTTATATATATAATATCTTTTTCTTTTAAATGAAAACTACTTCTAAATTTTGATTTACTAAGTCTATCTAATATATCATTCATCTTAACCTAATTTATATAATTCTCTTACTTCACTACTAGATAATTCTCTATATTCCCCGCTTTTTAAATTATCTAAAGTAAGATTAGCATATTTACTTCTTGTTAGTTTTAAAACATCATAATGTAAGTTTTCAAATAATTTTCTAACAATATGATTTCTACCTTCATGAATAGTTACTTCTACTAAAGAAGTATTCTTTTCTTTATCAATACTTTTAACTTTAAAATGATCTATTTTAAGTATTCTTTTATCAATCATTATTCCTTTTCTTAAACTTTTAAAATCATTTTCATTTAATATACCATTTATTTTAGCTATATAAGTTTTATAAACTTTATTTTTAGGATGCATTAAAATATTAGCAAGATTACCATCATTAGTTAAAATTATTAAACCAGTTGTATCATAATCTAGTCTACCTACTGGATATATTCTAGTTTTTGTTTTAATAAAATCAACAACACATTTTCTTCCTACTTCATCTGATACAGAACATATTACTTCTCTTGGTTTATTTAAAAGATAATATTCATAATTAGTATTTTTAGTAATAGTTATGCCATCAATTGTTATAATATCATTATCATTTACTTTAAATCCTAAAGTATTTATTACCTCCCCATTCACACAAACATGATTATTAATTATTAATTCTTCAGCTTTTCTTCTTGAAGTATAACCACTATTTGCGATAACTTTTTGTAATCTTTCCATAAAATCACCAGCAAGATAAGTATAGCAAAAATATTTTTAAAAGAAAAGATTAGTTAAAACAATAGCCATAATAATACCTACTAAGTCAGCAAATAAACCTGTCCATAAAGCATGTTTTATCTTTGTAACTTTAATACTACCAAAATAAAGAGCAATAACATAAACTGTTGTATCAGTACACCCTTGTAAAATAGAGGCTAAATAGCCAATAAAACTATCAGGTCCAAAATTTTTAAATAAATCATTCATTATGGCAAGTGATGCTGTTCCGGATATTGGTCTTAAAAGAGCCATAGGTATAATTTCTAGGGGAATATTTATATTACCAATATATTTACTAATTAAATCTATGATAAAGCCTAAAACATTACTATCTAAAAAGATATTTATAGCAAAAATCATGGCAATAATTGCGGGAAAGATATTAAAAGTTGTAACTAAACCTTCTTTAGCACCCTCTAAAAAAGTATCATACACATTAATTTTCTTTTTAACCCCATAAAAGATAATGATAATAATAAATATAGGTAGAATTATTTTTGATATTATCGTCATTTTTTTTGCTTCTTTCTAATAAAATAATCTAAAGTAAGACCAGCAATTGAAGAACAAGCTGTAGCAATAATTGCCGGAACAATTATGGAAGAGGGATTACTAGATTTATAAGCTACTCTTAAAGCTAAAATAGTTGTAGGTATTAAAGTAACTCCGGCTGTATTTAAAACTAAAAAAGTAATCATTGGGGTTGATGCTGTATCTTTCTCTTTATTTATTTTTTGTAACTCTTCCATGGCTTTTAAACCAGCTGGGGTTGCCGCACTACCAAGTCCTAACATATTCGCTGCAATATTGGAAGAAATATAACCTAAAGCTTTATTATCTTTAGGAATATCAGAAAATATTCTTTTTAAGAAAGGATTTAATAATTTAGCAAATTTATCTAAAAGGCCACTTTTTTCAGCTATTTTTAAAACACCTGTCCATAAAACAATTATTGGTAATAAATTTAAAATTAAATCTAGGGCTTCAGAAGCATTAGTTAAAATACTTTCATTTATAACCGTAATATTACCAGTTACTAAAGAATATATTATACCAATTCCAATTAAGAATGCCCAAATATATCCTACCATTTAAATAACCACCTTTTAAATTTTTGCCACCAACTTAATTTTTCTTCTTTCTTTACATCTTTTTTAATATATATTGGTTCTTTATGATAAGTTTTATCTTTTAAATTAATTAAAGCATAACCTACTATTTCATCATCACTATATTCTTTTAATTTATTTAAATTATAATTAATCTTAACATCTTTTATTTCATCTTCTTTTAAAGTCATATAATAATCATTTTTAATATATAAAGTATCTTTATAATATTTTTCATCTTTAATTTCAAAATTATCTTTTTCAAGTATTAAATAACTTTGATAATTTTTAAAAATATTATTATATATATCTTTATGATCTTGCCAATCATCAGGATCATTTAAAGTAACCACAACAACATTAATATTATTTTTACTTCCAGTTGAGACTAAAGTTCTTCTTGCTAGTTCCGTAAATCCTGTTTTACCACCCGTAATATATTTTTCATCTAATAATTTATTTTTATTATGCCATACATAAGATTTAGTACTTGATTTAGTAGTATAATTTTTCGTTTTAAAGATACTTCTAAATGTACTATTTTCCATAGCATACTTAGTAAGTTTAGCCATATCTAAAGCAGTAGAAATATTAGCACTTTTATCATCATTTTCTAAGCCATGAGGATTAACAAAATGGGTATTTTCCATACCTAAATTATTAGCATATTCATTCATTAAATAGACAAATTCTTCTACACTTCCTGATATGTATTCTGAAATAACTAAAGCAGCATCATTACCACTTCGCATAATTAAACCATATAATAAATCTTTTAAAGTTATTTTTTCACCAACTTCTAAATATATAGAACTACCATAAGCCTTATAAATTATATCTGATACTTTTATTTCATCATTTAAATTACCTTTTTCTATGGCAATAATGGCTGTCATTATTTTAGTAATACTGGCAATAAGTCTTGAATTATTAATATTATATCCAGTTAATACTCTTCCATTATCTAAATCCATTGCAATCATTGATGATGCACTTATGGCAAATACTTTCATGGGTATTAATATAACTACTACAAAAATTAAGAGTGCTTTTTTGAACATTAACCTCACCTTTTACTAGTTAATTATATTAATTTTAAAAAGAAATAATACTTGAAAAAAGAACTCTATTGAGTTCCTTAAAGTGAATAATATTCAAATTTTAATTTCTTAATGTACCAATAGATACAACATAAACCCCATCATCTCTTTTATAAGAATAATTGGCTCCTGTTAGTACAACTAAAAAGGCAGGTTCTCCACATTTTTTAGTATCTACACGGTCTTTAAATTTTAAAAGATTGTTGGTTGCCTCATCTATATAACCTGCACCAAGTTTTATCTCTATTGCTCCCCATTTACCACTACTTGTTCTAAGTATTGCATCTACTTCAAAGTTTTTCTCGTCACGATAAAAAGTTATATCTCCTCCATAACTTTGCGTATAAATTTTTAAATCTCTCATACAAAGGGATTCAAATAGAAAGCCAAATGTATTCAAATCTCTAATTAAATCGCTAGGTTTTATTTCAAGTATTGCTGTTGCAATGGATGGATCCACAAAATATTTTTTTGGCTTAGTACGAAGAGCATATCTACTTCTAAAATTCAAATTAGTAGCGTTAACATCTTCAATTACAAATAGTTTTTCTAATGTATTTAAGTAATCAGTTAAAGTCGGCTTAGAAATATCATCGTTAAAATTATTTTTAACATCTCCCTCAATTGTTGAATTAGAAACAGGTGTTGAAATGTTTCTGGCAAGACTTCTTAAAACATTTAACATTTTTTCGGGATTTCTTTCAATTCCATCTACTTTTTTTACTTCTTCATGTAACAAAGATTTAACATATTCTTTAGCAAATCTATATTTAGCATCACTTTTAATTTCAATTGATGCAGGCCATCCACCCCTAACTATAATACTTGCTATATCTTCTAGTGATAACTTAGATACACCTGAAATATCTTTTCCATCTATAATATCAGAAAACTTTACCTCTCCCGTAGATTCACCTGACTCAAATAAACTCATTGGTCGCATTAATACTCTCGATATTCTACCAGTTCCCGTATGCATAGTTTCACCTTCACTTGGCTTTGCTGATCCGGTAAGAATGTACTCACCCTTTTTTCCTGAGTGATCAACATCCGTTCTAATTGAATCCCATACAACTGGATACATTTGCCATTCATCGAACATTCTAGGTTTTTCACCATTCAAAAATAATGATGGTTTCGTATTTTT
>CANRQF010000029.1 GCA_947632715.1 uncultured Bacilli bacterium
AACAATGAATCAATATTTTCAAATGTTGATTCTCTATAAAAACGATTATCATTAACTCGCCAAAAATCAGTATTATCTATTATTATATAATCATTTTTAGTTATTGATGGATTTGGTTCATTACCTGATGAACCCGATGAACCTGATGAAGAAGAATTATTATCTGGTTTATTAGCGTTATTTAATTCATTATTATTATTCGTATTAGAACTTAAAATAAGAGCAATAATAGTTATAATTAATAATATAATAATTAATACTACTATTATTTTTGATTTAGCTTTATCCATACATTAGTCTCCTTTATTTATTTTAAATACTACGAAACGGTCTATTTTACTTATTCTTACTGTTGATTGAACTCCACCATTGGCAGGATCTTTAACTATGAAATCATTATTTTTAGCAAGACTATAAACAACAAAATGACCACCATCTCGATCCTCATGATTATAATGTAAAATAATAAATGTTTCATCCGGATCATAAGATAGTACTTTATATTTAATATTAAATAAATCCATTCCCACAACTATTTCCGTTGTATAGTATGAAACAGAAGGAGCAACTTCCGAAATAGCTTTACATTTCCAATTTATTTGACCACTTCTATCAAAGCAATCGCCATTATTTAAAGCCTCAACAAATTTACCGGCATCAAAATCTTCAATAGTAACTGGAACACCAGAACATGAGATACCAATTGCAAGTGAAGTAACAGCACAACCTTGTCCTCCCATTGTGGCATTAGAATTACCAAGACGAATATCAGCCCATCTTTCATCACTTTGACCGTAAATAGTACAACCTTCAGCAAAATTATGACATTCATCGGCAGGTATACCAAATATTCTTTCTCGATCTTCAACCATTTTATTTACTTGATATTTAGTATAGGCTAATCTATCTAATTCAGAAGTTTCAACACAACTGCCAGTACCATTTTTATAGCAATAATTACCTATACTACATGCATCTTCTACTATTTCTTTTCTATCTGGCATTAAATATTCTCTAATATAAGGAAGGTAATAACAGCCACCCATTCCGGAACCTCCAGGATTATACCAATAACTTCCCAATGAAGAATAAGAAGACATCATATCTGTTAAAGATGTTTTATCTTTAATAATATCTATGAATTTTGTAAGTCCTTCATTAAAATCTATAAAATTTTCACAATCTTTTAAATCACCAGTATTATTACAATTAATTCCCCAATAATTATGATAATTACTTAAAGATTCTTTGTAACCACTTGGAGAATATCCTTCTCTATCCGCTCTTATTATTACAATTTCTGGATTAATATTATTGCTACTAGCTATATCAAAAATATCACCAGCATGATCGATAAATTCTTGAGAATAACTAGCATTTTTAGCAGTATAGTATTCAGTTACTTTATCTATAAATTCCGCTCTTGTAAAAGATGTGGCATTAAATGACATTCCTTCACATGTTAATGTATTTGATTTAGTTCCTTCATCATCACCAGTTAGTGCCATCATCATTATTAATAAAAATATTAAAACAGCTAAAATTCCTAAAATCCAAGGATTAGCTTTAATAAATGCCACAATGGCTTTACCAACAACACTAGCACCCTTTTTAGCTCCTTCTTTAGCTGCTTGGGCACCTTTTTTAGCAAGATTTTTAGCGCCATCTTTTAATGCTTCCCCAGGATGAGTTAATTGATAAGCTTTAGCTTTAGCATTGTTTAATTTATTGCTAGCCATATCCATTTTAGCTTTAGCTAAATTAGCATTATCTTTAGCTTTATCTAATGTATTTTTCTTTTTTAATTGTTGATTTTGATTATTTTCATTACCATTATTCTTTTTAGATTGTTGTTTATCATTGTCATTTTCTTTTTTAGATTCATCTTTACTATCTTTATCATTTGCACTATCTTTGCTTTTATTTTCTTTGTCGTCTTTATTATTTGCGTTATCTTTATTTTCATTTTCTTTGTTGTCTTTATTATTTTCGCCATTTTTATTCTCATTATTATCTTTATTATTTTGATTACTAGAATTATCTTTATCTTCTTTATCTTTATCTTTAGAAACGTCTTTATATTCATTATCTTTTTCTTTTTGAGCATCTTCTACTTTTTGTTTTAATTCATCTTCTTTATTTTTATAATAATTCTTATCAAAATTACCATTCTCATCTCTAGCATTATTATACTCTTGTTCTCCAAATGCTGGTCTTACATTAGCTTCATTACTATCATTATAACTATCATCATATAAATTTTCTATAGGTTGAGATACTTCCCCATTATCATATGTATTTACTATTTCTTCTCTATTTTTATTTTGTATTTCATTATCTAATGCATTCTCTAATTCATTTAATTTACTTGAATTATCTTCATCAAAATCTTTTATATTTAGTGATTCAGCAACATTAGATAAGTCTTCACCTGCATTTAGACCTAAGTTATTAGCTTTATCAATAATTCTTGCTTTTTGATCCATACAGGCACCACCTTGAACTTATTTTATCATATTTTTAACATAAATTAAACCATATTAAATATATCTCCATAATAAAAGAGACTTTCAAGTCCCTTTATTAATAACTTTTACTACTTCCAAATGAATCTAATTCTTCTTGAGTAGCTACTACATTAATTCGCATTCTTCTATTACCACAAACAAATAAACCTTGACCTTGTGGATAAACTTTTATGCTTTCTTTTTCACTTTCATTTAAATCAATTAATTGTGATAAATCATCAACGGCTTGTTTACGTAAGCCCATTATTAAATAATATGAAGCATTATCAAATATTGCTTTACCATGTTGAATAATATTAGATGCAGCAAAATCAGTAGGTTGTTGCGTTATTATAATAGTTCCTGTATTATATTTTCGACTACGTCTTTGAATTTGCGCTAAGAATTCTGCTCCCAATTCATTATGAGATGCAAGTAAAACATGTGCTTCATCTACCATCATAACTGTATTAACATCTTTATCCAAACATAATCCCCAAGCATATTTTAATATATTAAATAATAAAGCATTTTTAATATTATCATCACTATTCATTAATTCTTTAATATTAAAGACAATAAAATCACTATCAATTTTAATTGTTGTATGACCAGTAAAATAATATCTTAATTCTTGAACCAAAGGTCTAACTTTTAATTCAAGTCTTTCCATAACATCTCTTTCTCTAGTAGCATCAACCATTGATAAAAGTCTTCCCTTTATAGTTGCATAAACATCATCGAATGTTGGAAACATACCACTAGTAAGTTGAGTATAATCTGTATTATAATCAATTTTAAATCTCTTATAAGTATCTTGAACTACTTCACTAAATAATGTTAGAACATCTTCTTCAATAGAAGGATTATAATATTTCATAAAGGCTTTTAATTGTTGTAAAGTCCTCGTTAAAACTGTATATCCTAAACCTTGAGCTATTTCTTCTTCATCAACATCAACAACTATTTCTAATGGATTTATCATACCGAAATCTCCACCTTTTCCAAGGTCTAAGAAATCACCACCTATAGTTGCTGCCATTTCACCAAGTTCACCTTCTGGATCAACTGCTACTATACGACATCCATTTCTTATATGAGTTCTAAGTAATAATTTAGCTGCTGTCGATTTACCACTTCCAGAAGTACCTAAAATAATTATATTAGCATTATTTCGATTATTTTCACTTTGAATTTGATATAGGAATTGATTAAATAAAACAACTCCTCCAGAAAAATCTACACCTAATAAGCAAGAATTACCAGGATCTTTAATACTATCAAAAACAAATGGATACATAGCTGCTACTGTAATTGAAGGAATTGGTGTACCAATTCTTGTTTCAATATCTTGTTTGCCAAATAAAGGAACAATACTTTTTAATACCTTTTCTTGTTCAAACATTAAAGCTACACCACTCATACCTAAAGCATTTAAATAACTTTTAACTTCCATCTTTTTAACTTCTAACTCTTCTTTACTATTAGCAGTTACCATTAAATGCATTTGAAAATCAAAAATTCTAGCTTGAGTTGCTGCAAGCATACTTACAAATTGTTCTAATGATTCATAATCTTGACGAATTTTTTCTTGCATTGTATTATCTTTTTCAGTTTGATATCTATTTTTTAAATCAGCAATTTCTTTATTAATCATTTTTTGGAGAATACTAAATTGAATTGGTATATGTTTTACAACTACTTTAACACCAGAAATATTTGTAATATCTGATAAATATCCTACATAAATATTTTTAGGAAAAGTTACAATAGTAATAATTGTAGAATACTTTCCACCAATTCTAAATTCTGTTGGCTTAAATTCCATTCCTTTTGGAGCAATTTCACTTTTATTCATATTAACTCATCACCGTTCCAAAACTACTTGTTTCTCCACCATTTAGGAGATTATCAAGAATTACTCTTAAATCACTATTACTAGTTTGTGTTGATTGAAGACCACATGAAGCAAGACCACTTATTAAACTATGTAATTTCTTTTGTACTAATTCTAATCTTTTTTCTTGGAAAATTATATAATATTCTGTATCTACAACGTTATATTCAACACTCATAAATTGATTAGCTTTATTAATGTCTTGCATTATTAATTTTCTAATAGCTGGACTAGTTGTATTATTATACATCTTTTGAAGTTCAGCTAAATATAAATTAATATCAACAGGACGATCAGCAATTATTAGCCAAAATTCATAATCAATTGTATTATAAAAATTTCTTAAATTATAAATCATAGAATCTTGAGCTTGAGCATCCATTATAAAAATATTTCTTGGGTGTACTTTAACTCCTGTAACATAATAATTATTATCTAATTGAATCATTCCATTAATTATTTGTTTAACAGGTAACCAACTCTCCGTATAACGAGAATTACTTGCCATTTGAGTTGAATCTTTCATATACACACCATCCTTTCCAATAATATTTTCTGTTGTTGGTATAAAAATTTATAACATTTGTAATGAGTTGTAATACATTGTGATAATGTAACACAGGTGTTACTAAAAATGTTGCAATGAGAGCTGGTAACATTATAAGTATCAATACTCCCAAACTAGCATCTTTAATAATAAGTAACATTATAAATGACCAAACACAACCAACAATAAATATCACTAAATCAGTTGGTGTAAAAAATCCTAAAATATATTGTGATTTTTTCGTATTTGCTGGTATTAAATAATTATTCACCTTTCTATTCCTCCTCTAATTAATGACCACTTGAACTTGTTTCTTCATTTCTTTTAGTAATTCTATCAATTTCTAATTGGTTATTTGTCTTTTCAATTGTCATTTCATCTTTAATAGCCTTCAACATAATATGGTTTACATCTAAATCTTTATTAGCATCTAAAACATCTGCAACTCTATCATTTGGTCTATTAACTTCTGGTGTTGCTCCAATATTCTCTAATTCTTTAGTAAATGAAGCATTAACATTTTGTGCCAAATCCTCTCTTGCTTTGTTAGCGGCAATTCTAAGTTTACCTAAAGAAGCTTGATCTTTTCTTGAAACAGTATTATTCCAATTATCTTCTCCTTTTAAGGCCACATTAGAAATCAAATCAGCAAAGTTTTTTAAATATGAATCATATGCATCTTGAGCTTTTGCAAAACCAGCTGTTCCTCTTAGACTTTCCATATCTTGTTGTAATATTCTTAATGTTTCAGTATTATAAACTTCTCCGTATTCATCGAGCTCTGTAATTCCATAAGATTCTCTTTTATTTTTTTGAACATCTCCTAAAATAATATCTCTTGCTGTAGCATCAATATTTTTAATTGAAGCCGTCACATCATCAATTACTTTATTCTTAGCCATTAATGCTTCTGTATTGTTAACACCAGCCCATCTTTCAACTTTATAACCAGTATCAACGACATGACCGCCAAGTGAACCAGTTGTCCATTTACCATTTTCATCTTTATGTGGTAAAACATGACCACCATGTTTAGCTCTATATGTTTTTCTATCTTCACGAGCTGTTACAGCATCTTTAGCTCCTTTAGAAGCAGTACTTACCATATCTTGAGTACTATTAACACCACCGGTAACACCTTTATAGCCTGCTCTTGCTCCAGCTGAGACCGTACCAGCAATTGTCGAACCAACTGCTCTTCTTGTAGCACTGGCTATCATTCTTGCTCTAGCAAATCCTGTTTTACCTTCATTTTTAGCTTGCTTGTTTGCTTCTTTAATATCACGAACTCCACTAACTAAATTTCTAGTTCCAGCTGTTATAGCACCACCAGCAATTGCACCAACAGCAAACGCTCCACCTGCTGCAAGTTTATCTTTTAAACCTAATTTCATATTGCCTGATTCAAGACCTGTAACTTCAGCTATTGCTGAAGGAGCTTGTTTCATAAAGGCAATTAATCCCATGTAAACAAATGCTTTAGTTAACAATCCTAATAAACCTGTTCCAAAATTAGATTGTCCCATTGCTGAATTAACTTCTCTACAAATAAATACAACAAAATATACAACTAATAATCTTATAAATACTTCTAAATATACAGTAAGAAGAACTTTTACCCAATTATCAAAAACACCACTTAATTTTCCGTTTGGAACTACTCTTAAGAAAACTGGAATTGGTGCTATTATTTGATAAAATACTAATTTAACTAATCTAATTCCTAAATCAAAACAGAATGATACAATTACATATAGTAAAAACAAACCGCCAAATAAAGATAATAAATAGTTGAAATCCATAACATCATCATCAACTTGACCAGCAAAATCTTTATAAAGTCCAAACTCTTTTGTTTGATCTACTAAAGTTTTAGCTTGAGCATAATTAACAGTCCAACCATTATCTTTTATAGCTATACAAACACTATTATTTTGATTATCTTTTTCTTCACAAAAATTCTTGATTTTTTTAGGATTTTTAACCGTAACTCCTTCATCATTAAAATCTGCTGGATATAGGAAAGCTGTAAATATTGCATTAGATATTTTATTAGCTTCCGTTCCAATTGAGGTATCATCTGTCTCACTTACAAGACCATCACCAGAACCACCAAAACCTAGTAATTGTCCTAAAGTGTTTTGATGAATTATAGCATTTTGCATATCAAAGGCAAATGTAAATATTGTAGGTAATACTGCTAAAATTAAAGTAGAAATAACCAAATTTTTAACAATTTTGGTTACTACTGATGTTCCACTTGCTTGATCATCTGGATTTATCATCGCTTTCAAAATAGAAAAAGCTAGAATAAATAACATCACTACCCCAAGAATAACATAGAAATTCTGAATAATATGTTGATATCTTGATGAATCTACTAATTTAAAAGAAGCTAAATTTAAAAACACTTCAAAAAGCAAAGTAGCAACGTGGTATAGTAATGAATTCATTGTAATCCAAAATTTTATGAAAAATTCGGATATAGCACTCAACATCAACATCTTTATTCACCTCTTATTCCGCAACTACTAATTTGGCTTTCATGCATGTATTTTAATAAAAATTCTATAATCGTTGGCAGAATAAATATTATTATACATAACAAAAATCTTCCCCCTATTTTTTTTACTGTTTTATTTATTACATCTTCATCATGGGAAGCAACTGCTCCAACCATATCAATGGTTGATAAACCAAATAAAATAACAATAGCAACATATTTAATTACTTTAAATGCAACATTCAAATAATATGCTGGTGCATGTTTATCATCAACACTACCTAATAATGATGTACAAGATTTACCACCTGTAGCACTTGTATCATTTGAATTATAATTAGCAATATATGTTATATTACTTTCATCATTATATGCAGCATTTACTTTATCACATTTAATTATAAATACTACTAATATTAATAAAAATAAACTTTTTATTATCTTTTTCATAGATTTATTCCTCACAAACTTCTTTATTATATTTTATCATAACCCTTTTATAAAAACTATATTATTTTCATTATTTACAACTATATGGATCAAGTAAACATTTTGTACAAGCACCAAATGTACTATTTTCTTCATCTGCAACATTACCAAAGGTTGGTTCTAATGCATTAACAACTGCTAAAATAATTGTTGGAATAAAGAATAATAATAAACCGATAATTATTTTGGTAATTAATTTTTTAACTGCACCACCCATGGCTTTTTCATCCCCACTTAACATAGCACTAGTAAACGCTACTATACCTAAGACAATTATTAAAAATGGTACAACCCAACGACATATTTGAATAACATAGCCAATTATTATTACAGCATTTCTAACCCCTGGTTCTGATGAACATAAATGTTCATAATCTGTATTTGAAAATTCTAACTTATTTTTACCGTCTTCTAAAGTTGTATTTACATCAACAGAAGAATAACATGAATTTCCAATTAATGTACCATTTGTACAATAATAAGAACCACCACGATAAGAAGCACTACCAATATATTTTAAACATCTACCATCGATTAAATCATAACCACTTGGACACTTATCATCTTCATTATTTTCTACAGGAGTCAAATAATAATAAGATACACATTCTTTTCCTTCAAGAGTTCCTGTACCCGGATCACAATAATAAACACCATTTCTACTTTTTGCTTTAGTTGAACGCATACAAACATTAGCATTAATTAATTGATAACCAGATGGACAATCTGCATTAGTATATGCTAAAACAATCTTACTATTTAGAAATAAAGTAAATATAATTAATAATATATATATAATTTTAGATTTTTTCATATAATTCTTCCTTACTTTTTTATTATACTACATTAATTTTAAAAACACAAAAAAAATCACTTAAAGTGATTTTTCTATATTTATTTTATTCCTAAAGCGCCTGAAGAATATCCTTCACACTCAGCACCCATGGCATCGGTAACGCAAACCATACAGATTCTTCCATCACCATCTTTTGTACTAGCTCCAACGCTAACTGCAATAAATACAGCATTTACAATTGTTGGAATAAAGAAGATAATAATTGCAATTACAAATCTTCTAATTAAAGTACCAACTGCAGTATTAATTGCCTTTTCATCACTTGATACAACAGCTTTTCCTAAATCTACCATACCTAAAATAATTAACATTAAAGGAATAACAATTTTAATAATAACTACTACATATCCAACTAATTGCCATACATTTGCAGTATCGGCACAAAATGTTCCAGCAGCTCCTAATAACATAAAACAACCTTCTTTCTCTTTTTCTAATTAAATTTTACCTAATAAATAATTATATGTCAAGAAATTATGACATTTAATTTACATTTTTACCACTTATTATTTTCAACATCTAATCTTGAAAAACCTAGTGCTACTAAAAATTCATTTATTTTTTCATTATTATCTAACTTCTCATCTAAACAAGGTAAATTGTAAAAAACTTTACTACCACTTTCATATTCAAAATCAGATATATCTATTTCATTTAAAACACTTTTATTTAACACTATTTTTTTACCCTTTAATTTTTCAAAAATCTTTCGATCTTGTCTTATTAATTTATTTAATTTTAAAATTCCTGGTTCAATTAAATAAATAACTTCATTACAAATACTTTCTTCAGCATCATTTAAATCAATTAAAATAACATCACTATCTTGATAATTAGCTATTACTGAGGAAGCATTCATAAAATCAGTACTTTCTAAATCTTTGTCATTGAAATATTCAAAATCAGTATTATTAATTTCAATGGCTTTAACTCTATAATAATGTTCTAAGTGTTTTTTTAACATATAAATTAAAGTTGTAGCACCAGCATGATCAGTAACATTCTTAAAGCCAATTATTCTATGACCAATAGGAATATCTGCTACATTAACTTCATTTTTTATTACTTCATTTAATGAACCATTAAAATTTTGATAATTAGCTACATCTTTATAACTATTTGAATGTTCAATTAAAAAAGGTACTGCATCAATATTTCTCGTAAAATTATATATACCAATAGAAACTAATTGAGATAAATAACTTGCAGCATTTACTTTAGGAGAATCATCTAATAAAATAATAATCTTATCCATATCAAAATTCATAGATAATTCTCTCATTGTATTAATATCTTCATAATTCTTAATTGCAGTTACATCAATTATCATTTTATTATAGAAGAAATTACTAAATTGACTAACTAAATCTTGAATGGTAAATTCACCATTTATACTTTTTATTACATCAATATTTAGTGTTCCTAACAAAGTTTGATATTTATTTGATATTATTACATTCATTATTACATCTCATCCATTTCTATATAAGTTACATCATTATATTTAGTAATACTTTTTGTTTCTCCATTTATTTCAAATGTAAAAAGATTAAAGCCGTCAAATAAAGACAATTCAAAACTATAAAATAATCTTAACTTATAAAGCATTTTAACATTATTATTACTATCTTTATGAGTACTTAAACTTACACAATAAAAGTACATATCATTACTACCAGCAGAAACTTTTTCAAAATAGTCATCGTCTAAATTTTTCATTCCATATTCGCCATCTTTGCAAACGCCACGTCCATGATAACCACTTGACTTTAAATATCTATTCATTATTTCGACACTATCAACAGTTATACCTTCTCTTCTTTCGATAATAGATAAACTTTCATTTTTTAATTTTATAACTTTATTATATGTAATTGCCAAAGTAATAAAACTAGCAAAAAGCAATGTAAACACAATTACTATTCTAAATGTATTAAGTGTTCCTGTAGATTCTCTCATTTAGCAGCCACTTCCTACTCCCCATTTACAACCTGGTACTTTAACGTTTTGAGCATAGATAACTCTTGTTGAACTTACTACATTAAAATCAAATCTTTCTAATACTGGTACATCTAAACGATAAAATAGTTTAATATTATAATAAATCATATGAGGATAATCAGTAGGTCCACTTAAAATATCACACTTACTACCACATTGGCTCCTCGCATGTTCTCTTAATTCTTCAGGAACTTCTACTGTTTTAAGACAAAATAATGCATTAGTATCACTTGTGCCACCATATCCTACCCAGTCAAAGTCAGTTCCACCAGCAGTACAATCACCAAATGTTCGGTATCCTACTTCTCCTAAACGTTCAATAACATTATCAATTGTTGCATTTGTAATAGAACCTGATTGCAAAGCGTTATTTTCAATAATACTAACAACTTCATCTTTAACAGCAAATGCTCTAGAGTGATTAATCGTAAAACACATTATTGCTGTAAATAGTAATAAAAAGACAATAACTATTTGAAATAATGAAAGTCCTCCGATTGACTCTCTCATTTAATCACTCCCTATCCTCTATATATGCAATCTATTGTTTCGTCTGACCCCTTTATATGACATGTAACATATTCACAACCATTGGGATCTTCGCATTTAGGACAAATTGCCCTACTACATTGAGTACTACCGTCAAAATTTTGCTTAATTACTGGCCACAATGTATAGTAAAAAAAAGCTATGAATATTCCCACAGCTATCATTACAGCAAGTGCGGCAACTAATTCACCTGTCGACTCTTTCATATTTACTTTTTTTCTTAAATGTTATTCGTTAGTACCATTATTATTACTAGTAACTGCTTGATCACAACTTTTTGAAGAATTTTTTCCAATATTTAATCCATTAGGAACATCTTGAACAGTGCATGTGCCAGATTCACAATGAATATGTCCTTGATCTCCACTTCCAAAATAAGAATCAAATGTCGCTGAAGATCCAGCAGAACTACATGCAGATGATAATGCCATACCTACTTGAATAGTTGGCCAAATAAATACATAAAAGATACCAACTAAGGCAGCAATTGCAACTACTGTAACAACTGTCATATTTAATTCACCTGTCGCTTCTTTCATTTAATTATCTCCTCCTCTATCATAATATAATTATAACCGACATTTTTATAAATATCAATATTTTATATTTTTTTTATTCTAAAACAATTTGATTTTTTTTTACTTTGACATTTTTAGACATTTTTTAATTTATATAAAACATATCCTATATCATCATTTTCTTCTAAAACTTTTTCATAATTTTCGTTTAATTCCAAGAAGACATCTAAACTATCATTTTTATAAACAATTAAATAATCAAAATTATATTTTTTTAAAATTTCTTCATAACTATAGTAATTAAAAACTTTTAAATAATCCGATATAATATCATAACCACCATTAAATTCTTTAACATATACTTCCGTTCTACTATCAATAAAAATAGGAATATCACGATAAGCAAAATAAGATCCATATTCAAAGCCTGTATATAATTTTATATTTTTATAATCTGTATTTTTTATTAAATAATCAGCTATTTCATTTGGATAATTTTCATTCATTCCATAATCAAAATATTTAAAATTATTATATTGATAATTTAATGTAATTATTAACAAACTTATTAACGAAACATATATAACCATTTGATTTAAGTATCTCCATATAAAATTAAATCTTATATTTTGCAAATTATAATTTTCTGTTAAAACTTTAAATAATAATGTTGGAATTAATAAATATACAAATGCAAAATTTCTACCGGCCATTAACCCAAAAATAAATATTCCTGTTATTAATCCTAAATCTCTTAATTTTATTTTGCTATTAAGAATAACTAATACAATAAAAATAATGGCTAAAATTAATAAACAAGGTATGTTAAATAAAGAAAATAATGATAATTCATAGATAAAATTATAACTACTATTACCCAATGCATTAGTAAAGAAAGTATATGGATATAACTTTAAAGGAGTTAATAAACCAGTAAAAATTATAATTAAAATGGTAATCATAAATTTTTTAGAGTCAGATACTTTTTCAATTACTATTTTTGAAGATATAATCTTTTTTATTTTAGGAAGTTTCTTAATCATTAAATACATTAGATGTTCAAATAAATAAGGTAATATTAAAATTATTGTAAGTATCCATAAAGGCATATGGAAATTAGCAATTAAAGTAGATAATATTATTAATACTACTCCCGTTTTTATATTAAATTTAATATATAATTTTTCTAAATTATATATTTCTAAAAAGAATAATATATATGATATTATTTGAACACGATCAGTATAATAATCTTTCATAAACCACATAGTTAATAAACTAATTAATAAAGAGAAAAAACTATTTTTACTATTTTTAACATTAACTTTATATATTACTAATCCTAATAGAATATACATACTCAAAGTTAAAACAAATATTCCTCGCATATTAAAATATTTATGAATAAAATAAACAATAATATCAAATAAATAATGATGATATATGTATATTAAGTTAGGAATAAAACTAAAATGATCTTTAAAATCAATTCCAAATTTTAAAATATCTCTACCTGTTCTTATATCAAAAAATATATCATTTTGAGTTATTTTAGGAATAAAATATATACCAAAACTAACAATTATTAATAATATTAATATATATGATAATATTGTTATTATTTTATTTTTATATTTTTTCATAATGTATTCCTCTAAATAAAATTTTATCATTTTACAACTATTTATTCAACAAAAGAACAAAAAGTAAAACTCAATAATTGAAATTATTTCGTTTTCCTTCTAAAAGCCTCACGGCCTTTATTTCCTACTTCATTGGATTTTACTCCTCCATAGGCCATATTTCCGATAGTCGCTACCGTACTTTTTTATTTTTTTAAATATAATTTTGTATTATTCCTTCATACATTATGTTTATACTTGCATTTAAATCTCTTTCTATTTCTATTCCACATTTGATAATGTCAATATAAAAATGTAGGTTTTGGCTAATATAATTTTGTAGGTTTTTCGACATTTTTATATTAGCACTACCATACCATTAACAATTATTTTATCTTTCTTACTTAATTCTTCTTTATTTTTTCTATTTCTTCAATTGATACATCTGTTATTTTATTTATTTCTTTTACTTCCATATATTTTAGTAATTTTTTTATTATTTTATTTATTCCTTTTGCTTCTCCTTGTTTGATACCTTCTTTTATACCTT
>CANRQF010000030.1 GCA_947632715.1 uncultured Bacilli bacterium
AATATCATCTCTGCCATATTACCATCACCCTTACTTATAGTATAAATTATTTTAATTTTTTGAGCAAGAAAAAATGCTCTAATCAGAGCATGATTATTAAATTGTTACAATTTTTCAATAGTTTTTAAAAACTCTTTACTTTTTAAATATAAACCAGTATAGTCTTCGTAAAAACTATTAATAAAATAATTTATTTCTTTTATTACTTCATCTTTTAAAGATAATTTACTAATACTTTTAATATCTACTAAATAATACATATTAATAGTTTTTACTAAACTAATTGGTACTATTCTTTCACCCCTGTAACAATTCTTACATATTAGTCCACCTTTTTCACTAGATAAAGTAACAATATCTTTTTTATTACCACAAGAAATACAACTTGTTAAATTTAGACCAACTCCTAAATAATCAAGTAATTTTACTTCTAAGATATTAGTAATAACTGTTGGATTTAACCCTTCTTCTATTTTTAATAAACTATTAATAAAATCATTATAGATTTTTTCATTCATTCTATCATTTTTAATAACTTGATAAACTAAATCACAAATATATGAGGCATAACTTATTAAAACAATATCTTCTTTTATATTTTTTAAGGGATTAATTATATCAACTGAATTTAATAAAGATAATTTATCTTTTTTATAATAAATATTAAATATTCCATAAGTAAGTTTCATAGTTGTACTACGAAGTTTAGACTTCATTCCCATGGCACCTTTACACATAATACCAATAATTCCATATTCTTTTGTTAAAACATTTATTATTTTTGATGTTTCTCCATATGGTGTTTCTTTAATAATTATTCCCTCAACTTTTTCAATCATTTTCAACACTTCTTTATACAAAATATATCATAATAAATAACTAATTAAAAGATGATAATTGCTTATCACCTTATTTTTTTCTTTCAATTTCTTTATATTTTAAATAATCTTCTATCTTTCCTGTATTTTTAAATTTATTCCATGCTTCCATTTTATTCATAATTCACCTTTCTAATATTATATTGGTGAACTATTTTATTTTTTATTCATAATCAAAGAAACCTAATTCTTTTAAATACTTTTCTTTATCTTTCCAATTTTCTATAACTTTAACATATAATTCTAAATAAACTTTTTTACCAAATAAATCTTCTAGATCCATTCTTGCTAAAGTACCCGTCTTTTTAAGCATTTCTCCACCAGCCCCAATTATAATCTTTTTAATAGATTGTCTATCTACAACAATATCAACAGAAACATTAACAATATCTTTTTTATTTTCAATATTAGTACAATGACAAGTTATAGAATGAGGAATTTCATCTTTGGTATTTTGTAACAATTTTTCTCTAACTAATTCTCCAGCCATAAAATTTATACTATTACTTGTATAAATATTATCATCATAATATTTAACATCATCTTTTAAATATTTTTTTATTACTTCAATTAAATGACTAACATTATCATTTTCTTTAGCAGATACAGGAATTATTTC
This sequence comes from uncultured Bacilli bacterium, assembly GCA_947632715.1. Classification (GTDB taxonomy): domain Bacteria; phylum Bacillota_I; class Bacilli_A; order RF39; family UBA660; genus SIG200. Next base: position 1,498 of record CANRQF010000030.1, read on the forward strand.
CGTAAATGAATAATCTTTATATTCATTAATCGCCATAATTAATGCTTCTTTAGAAATTTTATCAATTTTATTAATAACTAAGATAACAGGAATATCATTTTTAAGGATGGAATCCATTAAATATTTATCACCCTTACCAATACCTGCTTCAATATCTACGACTAATAAAATTAAATCAACATCTTTAGTTAATGCATAAGCTTGTTTATTTAAAACTTTACCTAGTTTATTTAAAGGTTTGGATATACCTGGGGTATCAACAAAGATTATTTGATAATCTTTTTCATGATAAATACCTTCAATTAAATTTCTGGTAGTTCCTGCTACATTTGAGGTAATCGCTATTTTCTTATTTATTATTCTATTAATTAATGTACTCTTACCAGTGTTTGGTCTTCCTACAATACTTACAAAGCCACTTTTCATACTACTATACTCCTAAAATAAATCTATAAATAATTCCATAAAATATGGTACAAAAATTATTAAGTTTACTACAGTAGCTAAAACGCCCATTATTCCTGTTGCAGCACTACCACAATCTTTAGCTATTTTAGCATATTCATTATATTCTAGTGTAACCATATCTACAGTTGCTTCAATTGCTGTATTAATAAGTTCAATAATACTAACAATACATAAACTACCAAAAGATATAACCCACTCTAAAAATTCAATATCAAAATAAACACCCATAATAATTATAAAACAAGCACATATTGCTACTAAAACAAAACTACTTTCATTTTTAAAACAATATAATAAACCTTGACCACTATATTTAAATTTATTGAAAATATTTTTTATAAGTCCTACTTCTTTTTTACCTTCTTGTTCTTTCATCTTCATCTAACACTTCCTCTTGTATTTTAAACATTACTTCTTCATCTTCTTTAGTCATATGATCATATCCAAGTAGATGTAATAAACCATGGACTGTTAAAAATGCTAACTCTCTTGTTTCACTATGTCCATATTCTTTAGCTTGCTCTATCATTCTTGGAATACATATATATATTTCTCCGAGTATTCGTAAATCATCAAACTGAAAATCCATATTATCTTCAAAAGCAAAAGATATAACATCGGTAACTCTGTCAATACCCCGATAATTTTTGTTTAATTCTTGAATTTTCTCATTATCAACAAAAACTATACTAAAACTAGCATTCTTAATATTTTCATGAGTCATTACTCTTTTTATTACTTCATCTAAATAACTATAATCTTCTTTATAACCATATTCATTTGTAATACTATAATCAATCATTTAAATATAACACCCCAATAACCACATATATATATTAAAAACAAAATAATTAATATAACTGCTATTATATTATAAAATGTTTTATTTTTAAAGATGTCTGGTAATCTTTTATGAATTGCTGATAATCCTATATATAATAAATAACCAATTATACTACCAACTAAATTTAAAATTATATCATCAATATCAAAACTTCTACCTATTCTAAGTTGCACAAATTCTACTATCGTACTTGTGGCAATTGTAGTTATAATAACTGGCCAGATCTTTTTAGGATTAACATAAGCACCAATTAAATAACCAAATGGTAAAAAGATTAAAATATTACCAATAACATTTTTATAAAATCCTTCCGTACCTATACTATATCTTGTAATTTCAGAAAAAGGTATTAAATTTTTGCCACCTTGAACATTTAACTCTGTCATAGTTAGAATCGTAAATAAAAGCCAAATATAAATGATTGCACTTAAATAAATTAATTCTTTATAAAAAACAAATTTCTCATGATGATTTCTTAAATAAAAAAATCTAATAAAAGCAATTGCAACAATAAAAACAATTAACATTGGCCATATTTCATTAATTATTTTATTAATTAGGTTTGCTACCATTATTTGCATCCTCCTCTGCTACATCTGTTACTTTTAATAATCCAATATTTTCTTTTGTTATAATAAATACTTCTAAATATATTGTACTATCATTTACTTCTTTTTTCAAAACTTTTTTTAATAATATACTCTCATCTTTATCTAATTTTAATAAAATCTTATCCTGAGCTAATTTTAAAGCTTTGTTATAAGCTTCTTCTTCTGTTAATGTTTTCGTTTCAACTACATATTCTTTTTCTTTAACTAAATTAATTTCAAAATCATTAAATTTATATAAATTAATTTCTTTTTCTTTATAATTCTTTATTCTACTTTTTAAAATTTTATATTTTTCATCGTTAATCTTAATATTAAAATTATATCTATTTTTTCCAGTATATTTTATATTTTCTTCTTTGAATGGTACTTCCACTTTAACTTTATACCATACTTCACCATAAACTTCACCTGAAGCACAAACTCTATTTTTTACCTCTTCATTAAAAGTAATATCACCTGATAAAATAATATCACCTTTTAATACATAATCATTAACTTCTTTTAAAGGTACACCCCGATAAATATTTAAACTTAATATTTTTGCATCACTACTTGCTACTATGTGACAATAATTATATTCTTCTTTCTCTTTAATAATAGTTTTCTCTGTTACATTTACAATCATTACTAAACCATCATATTTAATTTCTAACCATTCTAAAGTATCTTTGTTATCATCTAATATTTTATTTACTACTTTTTCTATTTCTTTATGGTTTTTTTTAAATTTTAAGATGGTTAATCCATTGGCTTTTAATTCATTTTGAACTAAATCTTTAATTTGATTGTTATTATTCTTAATATCTATTTTTAATACTAAATTATTACATATTAAAAGAAAAATTATACTTATAATGATTGCCATAATAAATATGATATATTTTTTTATTAACCAATCTATTTTTAATATTCCCGTTAGAGAATATATTTCTGTTTTATAACTAATTAAATATTTTTTTATTTTATCATAATCTTCTCTTTTTATTTTTATTAAAATACAATCTTTGTCTTTTTTACTATTGTATATAGTTATTCCTAATTTATTTAATCTTAAAATTAATTGATAATAATTATTATTATAAAATTTAACCCAAATTAATTTATTCATATTTAAACTCAACTTTCAAAATACTACCTATTATTAGTAATTCTTGATTAGTCATCTGTTTAATTTTTAAATTATTACCTACAATTATTACTTCTTTTTTATTCATCTTTAATATTATTTCTTTTTCACTTAATTTAACTAATTTTTCATAATTAAAGACATGCAAATTTTCATCATAAATTGTTATGAAGTCTTCTAAATCTAATAAAAAGTTTTTAAAATAATTTCTAAAATGTAAATCTTTCATCACTAAATTATATTTTTTAGGATGAAAAAAAGACTATTTTACTAGTCTTTCTTTGATTATGTTACTAACTTTTGAATTATCAACATTACTTAACTTACTTGTTACATACTTCATAAGTGAGCCCATGTCCTTCATACTTGTTGGATTAAGTTCTTTAAATGCTTCATCAACAACTTTAGTAATTTCTTCTATACTAGCCTCTTCAGGCAGATAAGCACTTAAAATAGCAATTTCTTTTTGTAAATCATTTGCTACTTCTTCTTTACCTAATTTTAAATATTCTTCACAAGAATCATGTCTTTGCTTTACTTGTTTTTTAATAACATTAATAACAACATCATCTGTCATTTCTTTTTTATTATTAATTTTTTCTAATTGCAAAGCACTTTTTAACATTCTTAATACTGATAAAGTAAACTTATCACCAGTTTTCATCGCATTAACTAAGTCTGAATTAATTTTATCAAACATTATTTTTCCTCCTTAATCACGATTCTTTTTATGAGAATTCTTAATTCCTTCTTCTTTCTTAATTTTTCTTTCTACGCCTGGTTTGATATAGAATTTTCTTTTTCTAAGTTCTGAAGGGACACCGCTTTTGGCAACTTTAACTTTCCAAACTTTTAAAGCTTTATCTACGTTACCATGTGATACTACAACCTTTGTCATTAAATCGCCCTCCCTTCGCTTTTAACTGAAGTTATTATAACACTTAAGTTTTAATTTGACAACAAAAAGTAATTATAAGCTACAAATATTCTTTTCGTATATTCTACGAACGGTAGAGCCAACCGTTCTACCAAGTTCAAATATTTTATTAGCAACAGCTAAAACATTATTTATTAGTGATGCAGTTATACTAATACCGCCACCTTTAACATTATATAATTCTTCTCTACTTAACATATGACCTCTAATTACATTTTTTCGGATGGATTAATCCATCAAAATAACCTATTAAAAAGATTATTGCTCCTCCAATTAAAGCACTAAGTCCTATAGCACTCATGCTACCTCCATTAATATTTAACATTTCTTCATTATTTAATATCTTCATTTTCAAAACCTCCCTATTTAAATAATTCATAAATATATTTTATAATTTTTTGTTTCTCATAAGGTATAGTTACTTTTCCTACCTCATTTTGATAAACATAATGATCTACTCTTAATTCTATATCTTCAACAATTTCATTATTTAATATTTGATATTTTCCAAATCCCATAACTTTATAATTCATTTCTTTATTATTGAAAAATAACTTATTATTATTTTTTATTTTGTCAGAGAGTTTTTCATTTATTTCTATTACTAATAAATCATTTTCAATAATACCATAAGTAACAATTTTTCTTTCTATACTAAAATGACAGGCTAAAATAATTAGTAGTATCAACAGAAAAATCATCATATAAACTATTTTTGAAAATTTCTTTATAGTTAACCTTTTTAATTTATCATAATTTAAATAATAATCATTCATTTAGTTCTCCTAATACAAATTTTTTCTTAAATAATTTATTATCATTTTTATGGGAAATATAAATTAGAGTTTTACCATCTAAGTAATTTAATATATTTTTCAATATAATTTTTTCTGTATTTATATCTACTTCACTTAAAGCTTCGTCAATAATAAAAATATTATTATTTTTTAATAAGCCATTATATAAGCCTCTAGCTAATATTATTCTTTGACTTTCACCACCAGAAATATTTATATGGTCAGCTTCAATTAAAGAATTATAACGCATACTTTTTTTAGAAACTATGTCTTCAATTAAACAAATATGACAAACATCATTAAATAAATTATTATCACAAACAGAATATGCTAAAATATTATCTTTAATCGTTCCAGTAAATAATAATTCATTTTGAGAAATATTAACAATATTATTTCTTATATCGCTTAAATGTATATCCTTTAAATCAACATTATTAATTAATATTTTACCCTTATTAGGTAAATATTCTTTATCTATTAATTTACATATTGTACTTTTACCAACACCTGATTTACCATCTAAAAGCAAATGGTCTCCTTCTTTTATTTTAAGATTTAGATTTTCAAAAACATAATCATATTCATTATATGAAAAACAAACATTTTGAAATTCAATATCTCCTTTTATTACAATATTATCTTTATTTTTATCTTCCTCTTCAATATTAATAAATTCACTAATTTTAGAAAATGTTGCTTTAATAAAATTATATTTAGGTACTGAATTTATAACATTTTTTATAGGAGTTATAAAATATGATATTAACATATTAAAAGTAAATAAATCAATTATATTTAAACTACCTTTAAATACTTTAATAATACCATAAGAATTGATGATAAATATACAAATTTCTAAAATATAATCTTTAATCATATTAGTAATATTAAACATAGTATTAAATTTATAATTATCATATAAAAGACATGATAAACTCCTTTCTATTTTCTTTAATATTTTATCTTTTATATTTAAATTTTTTATACTTTCAAGCATAGATATATTTTCTAAAACAATACTATAAAAATTAGTTTCATAATTAATATTTCTTAAAACTCTTTTATAGATAAATTTACTGATTAAAACTCCAAATAATATATATAACAAGACAAATATTATTAGAATATTAAATAATTCTTTATTTATGAAATATAGACTAATAGTAGATAATAATATTAAAGTAAGATCTAAAAATACTGATACAAAAATAGATGAAAATAATTCTTTTAAATTAGCTAATTCTCTAACTCTCATCATAATTTCTCCATTAGTCCTACTTTTAATATTTTTTAGAGGAAGGCTAAATAAATGATCTAAAAAATCAGGATAAAGTTCTAAATCAATTAAATTATTTAAATGATTTAAATAGTATTCTCTTAAATAACCCATAAAAATCTTTAAGCATAATATAATGCCAAATATTAATATTAAAAATTTAATTAACAAATAAGATTCATTTAATATACTACTGCCAACTTTCAAATAATAGCTTATTAATATTGAAAAAATAGTTAATAAACAACTTGTAAGAATTATTATTAATATTAGAAACTTTTCCTTAAAGAATATTTTTAAAAATAATTCACTAATTGTTAATCCTTTTTCTAATTTAACAATTTTATGACGTGGTTTAGCTAAAACAATATTACCGGTAAATATCGTTTCAAAATCTTTTATCTTCATTTTTTTATAGCCTATACTTGGATCCATTAAATAGACTATATCTTTCTTTACTTTCAAAACCACTACAAAATGTTCTAAATTATTTTTTAAATGAAGATGAGCAATCAAAGGATAACTTAGATTAGGACTATTTAAATCTTTTTCTACTATTCCATATGAATCAAATCCCCACTTATTAAAAGCATTAACAATATGATAAAAAGTTGTTCCCGAAGTATTAGTGTAAGTATCTTCACGCAATTTTTCAATTGGCACATAACCATTATAATAAGATATAATAAAGGCCATTGAACATACACCACAATCTTTAGAATCTTTTTGAATCACTGGTTTTAAATTGGTCATTTTTTCCCTCCTCTACTTATATATTTAAGTAGGGTCTCATTTCTTCCTTTTTAAATTGTTGATATTTATGAATAAATTTTACTAAAGGTCATAAAATTAACTAACAAGGAGCGATATATGATAAATAAACAAAATTTATGGTTTATAACTTTATTTTCTTTAATTTTAATTCTAGGAATATACTATATTAGTATTGATGATGAAGTAGAAAGTGTTTTAAAAAGTGAAAATACAAATGTTAATGAAGTTATAGAAATTGATGAATCAGATATTTTAGTCGCATTAGAAGTAGAAAATGATGAGGAAAAACAAGCATTAATGGAAGAATATCAAGATATACTTTTAAATAGTGAAAGTACCCTTGAAGAAAAAAATGAAGCCTACGAGAATATGCAAAAATTAAATGCTAATAAAAGCGAAGAAGATAAAATTAAAAATTTAATTAAAGAAAAATTTAATGTTAATTCTTTTGTTAAAATAAACGATAATACTATAAGTATTGTCGTAAATGATAGTAAACATGATAATGAAAAAGCTAACAATATCATGAGAAGTGTTCAAGAATTATATACTGAAGAAAAATATATTACTGTTAAATTTAATGGTTAATGTTGAAAACCTCAAAGTTTTCAACTTTTTTGTATTATTTGGTAAATGTTGGTAATAATACTACTAGTGATATTTATGAATAGTATTGTTAAACGTTTAAAAGAAGAATTTAAAAATACACCTGATTTAAAAATAAAAGAAATAAAAATCAATTTATTTAAAAGTGTATATGTTGCTTTTATTGAAACTATTTGTGATAGTGATAAAATCAATGAATATATATTAAAAAATTTAGTTTATTATAATAAAAATAATAATTTAAATAGTAATGTACCAGGACCTAATACGGTTATTATTAAAAAAGAAGATGAAATTGAATACTATATTACTAATGGTTTTGCGATTGTTATAAGTGATAAAAATATTTTAGCAATCGAAGTTAAAAGTAGTTCCATAATAAGAGCTGTTAGTACATCAACAAGAGAACCATCATTATTAGGACCAGAAGATTCTTTTGTTGAAAATATTCAAACTAATACTGGACTAATCAAAAGAAGAATTAGAACTAATACTTTAAAAACAGAAGAAATTTCTTTAGGAAGAAAAACTAAAGTAACAATAAGTATTAATTATTTAGATGATGTAGCTGAATATGAAAATGTTAAAATAATAAAAGATAAATTAAAAAATATTGATGTTGATGGAGTCATAGATATAAGTACTATTATTCATTATTTAGAAAGTGAAAATAAAACAGTTTTTCCAACGATAAAAAGAACAGAACGACCTGATTTAGCTTCTCAATCATTGTTAGAAGGAAAAATAGTTATTTTAATGGATAATTCTCCTTTTGCTATTGTATTACCAACTTTTTTAGCAGATTTTATTAATCCTATTAATGATAATTATGTTAAAAGTATAAATGTTACTTTTGTTAAAATACTTAGAATATTTTGTTTTATAACTTCTATGGCTGTACCAGGTATATTCATTGCTATTATTAATTATAATCAAGAAACAATACCATCAAGTTTACTTATTAATTTTAGTACTCAGCGTTCTAGTGTTCCCTTTCCTAGTATTGTTGAACTTATTATGTTACTTATCATTTGTGATATTTTAAGAGAAAGTGATTTACGATTTCCATCGAACTTTGGATCAGCCATTAGTATTCTTGGGGCTTTAATTATTGGGGACGCTGCTGTTAACGCTGGACTAGTTTCCCCTATTGCTATCATTATCGCTGCTTTTACTTTTATATCAAGTTTAATATTTACCGAACTTGAAATAAGTAATGCTTTAAGATGTTATCGTTATATCTTTTTATTCGCTGCCTCTTTCTTTGGCTTATATGGTATATTCTTAGCAACAATATTATTCTTAATTAATGTTATTTCTCTTAGATCTTTAAATACTCCTTACTTTGCTCCTGTTGCTCCATATAATAAAGATTATTTCTTTAAAACATTACTTAAAGTTAAAGATACAAAAAATACAAAAAGAAGTAGTTTACTTACTAAAAAAAATATAACGAAAGGAAAATTTCAATGAAAAAATTATTGATACTTATCATTAGTGTTTTTTTACTAACTGGTTGTTATGATAATATAGAACTTAATAATTTAGCAATTGTTACCGGCGTAGGTATCGATTATATTGACGATAATTTCTTTGTTACATATGAAATATTAAATGATACTAATACGGAAGAAGTAATATCTATGAAAAGTTTTACAACTAGTGGCAAAGGAAAAAATATAAATGAAGCCTTTACTAATGTAAATTATAAAGTTAGTAAAAAACCTTATTTCGCTCATTTAAAAGTTGTTGTAATAAGTAAAGAAATAGTTGATAATCATTTAAAAGATATTGTTGATTATTTATTAAGAGATACAAATATTAGAGATGAATTTTTCTTGTTTGCAACAACTAATTCTACTCCCCTTGAAATATTAAGTCACAATAGTAATTATTACCCAGTAGTAAGTGATTTAATTATAAACTTAAAGGATAATGAAAAATATAATAATAATTTAGCAATTGATGAAAATTATCAACAATTGTTGGCTAAAATAATTAGTAAAAATTGTGATGGAATAATCGGAACATTAAGTTTAAATGATGATGAAATAACTATAGATAAATTTCTTATTTTAAAAGGATATAAATATCAAGCTACATTAACTAAAGAAGAATCTACTATTTATAATTTACTGACTACAAATGTATTAGCTAAAGATTTTAATAAAATGTATGATAAAGGTAATGTTGCTATAAGTATTACTTATTCTGCTTCAGATATTGATGTTTTAGATGATGAAATAAAAATTAATGTGGAATTAAAAGGAAAAATAATTGAAAATAATCCTAACTTTGATTTAAAAAATGAAAAAGTATATGAAAAATTAAATAAAGATTTTGGTAAATTAATTGAAGATGAAATAACTGATTTTATAAAAGTATTACAAAAAAATCAAAGTGATGTTTTAGGATTACAAGAGATATACTATAAAAAAAATCGTAAAGATAATCATAATTTATGGACTCATGCTAAAATTAATGTTTCAGTAAATCTAAAAATTAACACTAAAGGATTTATATTCGAGGTAATGCCATGAAAAATAAATTAACTTATTTTATAAGTCGTTCTTCAATGTTTGGTATTGGCTTCTTTTTACTATTTAAAAATGCCCATCAAGATGCATGGATAGCTATACTTTTAGGAACTCTTTTAGCTATTATTATCATGTATGTTTATAAACATATTAAAGAATATTTTAAGAATATTAGCTTAAGAGATACTTTAGATAAAAGTTATATTGGTAAATTTTATAAATTAATTTTTATTTTATTTTACTTTTATATAGCTACTATTATTCTTATATTACTTCCGATGTTTGTTAATTCCTTTTATTTGTTATATACTCCTAAAATATTAATTATTATTCCTTTCCTGTTTTTATGTATTTATATTTCTAACAAAGAAAAAAGTACTTTAGAATGGTTAAGTACTCTATTATGTGTATTTAGTATTTTAATTATTATTACTTATAGTTTATTCTTAACAAAATATATTAAATTTGATAATTTATTTCCTATATATACTACTAAAAATCTTAATATTTTAAAATGTAGTCTTATCTATGCATCCATTACTAGTATCCCACAAATATTAACTATCAATTATCATAATAACTTTAAAGATGATATTAAAGATTATTTACTAGGTAGTTTAACATCTTTCTTTATTACATTTTTTATTATCCTATGTTTAGGTGAACCTCTTATGACTATTTATAGTTTTCCGGAATATGCTGTACTTAAACAAATTAAAATATTAAAATTTATTGAAAATATCGAAAATCTTTCAACATTTATCTGGTATTTTGACTTATTTATTACTTTATCTACTGTAACCACTAATATTAAAGACATAATGCCTAAAAAATATAATAAAATTTATTTTTATCTTTCTATGTTAATAATTGTTTTTATTTCAACATTCTTAATTGGTAGTAATTATCGAATTATTATTACTGTATTTTATACATATCCATATATTTTAATATTATTCTTTATTCTATTTGTTACTCTACTTATTTATTTAAAAAATTCTAAAAAGTTAAAAAACCAATCAAATCAATGATTGGTTTTATATCCATCTACTAACATATATTTTTCTAGTAGTATATTCTTCATAATTAGTAAATATTTTTATAATTGAATCGACTAAATGTTGTAATATATGATTATCTTTTTTTACTTTGATAGTAACTATTTCTTTTTGCATTGTACTTCTAAAAAGATAATCATGTAAATAATTAGCTAAAACATGATCTAGTTCTTCTAAACAATTTACTTCTTCACGATTATTAATATCTATTGAAAAAATATAAGATTTATATATTTTTATTAATTTATCACTTACTATATCGTCTTCTTTAAAATCAAAATTAACTATATTATAATAATTAGGACAATAATTTAAAACTTCTTTATTATTATTCATATCTTAACACTCTCTATTTAATTAAATAATACTACATAGCAAGTGATAAATCAATACTTTACACAAACTTTTCTTATTTTTCGCTTATTTTTAATTCATCTAATTTATACATTGGAACTCCTGACTCTTTTAAAAACATATCACGGAATTCATCAGCATATTCTTTATCATAAATTATTTCTTTAACACCAGCACTAACTAATAATTTAGCACAAATATGACAAGGAGCAGATGTAACATAAACGGTTGATCCATCTAGTAATATACCATTACGAGCAGCTTCAGATATAGCTATTTGTTCAGCACATAATGCTCTACAAACTTCTCTTCTTTCTCCATGCTTAATATGTAAAATATCTCTTATACAACCAATGTTACGACAATCTTTGATTCCACCAGCAGTATTGTTATAACCTTGAGCAATTATTTCTCTGTCCTTTACTATAACCACTCCTACTTTAGTTCTTGTACATGATGATTTGTTCGCTTGCTCATAAGCTTTCATCATAAATAAATCATGCATATTTTTTCTCCTTCCAAAAAAAATAACTATTCTGATAAAATAGTTATTTCTAGTTTAATAACCAGTCGCATCATTTAAAATTACTCTCCATAATTTTAAATACTAACTAAATATTATCAGTATTTAGCGCAACTTACTTATCTTTAGAGTTTACTTTCTCTTTAAACAATTGTCTATTACTTAGCGTAGATAAGAATTATTTATGTTTTAAATAAATAATTTATTTTACTATAATATATCATAATTCTATATCAACATTATTATTCTTCATAATAACTACTAGATTATAAAATATATAATATACTATTCTTACTAAGCAATTATATTATATGACACTTTGTTATAATTTGTCAATATAATTTTCTAAATTTGTAATTTAAAAAGTTGCTATCTTGAAACTTTTATTATATAATTTAGTTAGGGACGCGTATGAATTACGCCACCTTATTTAGATAAGTGACGCTATCCTGGTATTACTACTGAGGATGCGTCTTTTTGTATTATTAAATACATTAAGTACAATAGTACAAAAATAATGATAATCAAAATCCTTATTAAGTTTCTTGACTTCATCTTACCACCTGCCTCTCTTAAGAGTTCAAAACCCCCTGAGTTTCAGAGTGACGGCGCAATCA
>CANRQF010000031.1 GCA_947632715.1 uncultured Bacilli bacterium
TTATAAGATCATATATCATTTATATCACCAATATAATTATATAAAATATTTTTAAATTAAAAAAGAATAATATTTTTAGTATTATTCTTGAAATTATGTTGTTTATCTACTCTAAACTATGGTATACTAATTACAAGAAGCGTGATTCACGCCGACTTATTTTGTTTACGACGTGCTATCGCATTACTGCTTATAGTACGTCTTTTATTTGCTCTAATAATAGTAATAAAATAATGATAAGAAATATTTTTATTAAGTTTCTTATTTTCATTTTTACCACCCATCTATCACTAGTTTTTTACCAATTTACTTAAAGAGAGCAAAAGCTCTCATATTGTTTAATTTATGAACTTTTTAAAATATAAAATAATTTAGAAAAACAATAAATTGCACAAATATTGTGCAAAATATGTCAGAAAAAAGTAAAAATGCACAATATTATCAATATATTGTGCATTTTTATTTATTTTTGGGCAAAAATATGATAGAATTTGTTTAGGAGATGAAATTATGGAACCATTTAAAGCTGATATGTTACCAATAAACTATACTATTGACAAAGAATTATTATCTTTAATTGCAGAAGCTAATCAAAAATATGGTGAGTATAAAACTAATTTAAAAAATAGCAAGTTTGACTCAAGATTTTTCTTAGATTCTATTATTTTAAGTGAAAGCTTAAAATCAACACAAATTGAGGGAACACAAATATCACAAGATGATATGTATTATTTAAAATATATGCCAAAAACAGATGACACTAGTGAAATTCAAAATTTAAAAAGAGTTATCGAATATGCAAAAGATAACTTAAAAGAGCAAAAAAAGATTGATATACATTTTTTGAATAATATTCACAAAATATTATTAGATAGTGTAAGAGGAAATAATAAAGAACCAGGAAAAATTAGAAATATTCAAAATTGGATTGGCCCTAAAGGTTGCACAATGGAAGAAGCAATATTTGTTCCACCAATCCCAGAGGATGTTCCATTACTATTAAATAATTTATTTGATTATATGAATAATTTATATATTGATCCAATATTTATAAATATGGCAATTTCCCATTCACAATTTGAAACTATTCATGCATATAGAGATGGAAATGGAAGATTAGGTAGAGCTTTAATACCTATTCAGCTTGCCTTACTTACAGATGAAGAACCAATACTATTTATTTCTGAAGTAATAGAATTATATAAACCAAGTTATCATAAATTTTTGAATGAAAGTCGTAAAGGTAATATGTTAGGATTTATTAAGTTTTTTCTTCAATGTATAATAGAACAATGTAATAGTAATATTGCAAAAATTAATAGAATCCAAAAAATTTACGAAGAAGATATGAAATTAATAGAAAAATTAAGTAGTAATGAAATTTATAGAATAATGCCAGCAATTATGCATCAAATTGTATTTACTAAAAAAGAAATTGAAGAAGAATCAGGGGTTTCAAGAAATACTGTATCTATATTAATTGATAAATTAGAAGAACTTGGTATTTTAGTTAAAGACTCTACGCATGCAAAATTAGGATATCGTTATAATAAGATTTATAATGTTTTTGTTGGAAAAGAAAGTTTATAACTTTTTTAGAAAAAGGTAGTTTTTCAACTACCCTTTTAACTGTCAAAATTTTAAACTTTATTTAGTCATACTTTACATTTGTTGTAAAGCACTTTATAAAATAAAAACTGATATTTTCTTTACCAGTTAAAATTATATTGTTTATCTACCCTAAACTATGGTATACTAATTACAGGAAGCGTGATTCACGCCTTCGTTTTAGGTTAGACGTGCTATCGCATTACTGCTTATAGTACGTCTTTTATTTGCTCTAATAATAGTAATAAAATAATGATAAGAAATATTTTTATTAAGTTTCTTATTTTCATTTTTACCACCACCTTCATGAAAGTTACCCCCCTGAATAATGATGACGGCGTATATCAGCTTCCTGTAAACTTTATTTAATCATACTTTACACTTGTTGTAAAGTATTTTATTTAATTATTTTGAAAATTATGTTGTTTATCTACCCTAAACTATGGTATACTAATTACAGGAAGACGTGAAATAACGTCACCTATTGGTTTTTGGTAGACGTTACCTAGGTATTACTACTGAAGGTACGTCTTTTTGTATGAAAAGAATCATGATGTATAACAATAACAATATTATTACTAACAAAAACTTAATTAAAGTTTTTGAGTTCATAACCTGTCACCTCCTTCAAAAAGTATAACCCCCTGAATTTGGTTTAAGGCGACGCATTCAGCTTCCTGTAAACTTTATTTAATCACACTTTACACTTGTTGTAAAGTTATTTTATTTCATTATTTTGAAAATTATGTTGTTTATCTACCCCAAACTATGGTATACTTGTAATAGGAAGACGTGAAAAACGTCACCTATTTGTAGACTGACGTTACCTAGGTATTACTACTGAAGGTACGTCTTTTATTTGCTTAAAATTACTGTAACAAAATTATAACTTTCGCATATATTATAAAGAGGCCTCATATATTTAATTGGGTGACTAAAGGAATAATGATTAATTATAATGGTCTTAGTGATGATGAAGTATTAGTTAGTAGGAAGCAATATGGAAATAATGAATTAGTTAAAGTTAAACAAAAAACATTTTGGAAATTATTATTAGAATCTTTAGGAGACCCTATTATTAAAATATTATTAATTGCTCTAGGTATTAAGATTCTTTTTATTTTTTCCAAATATGATTGGTATGAAACGATTGGTATTGCTATTGCTGTTTTTTTAGCATCATTTATTTCTACTATTTCTGAGTATGGTAGCGAAGAAGCTTTTAAAAGACTACAAAATGAAGCTAGCAAAATAAAAGTTAAAGTTTTAAGAAATAAAATTTTAAAAGAAATAGTTATCGATGAAGTTGTGGTTGGTGATATCATCGTTTTAAATTTAGGAGATTCTATTCCTGCTGATGGTAAACTTATAAGTGGGAACATTTCTTGTAACGAAGCAAGTTTAACTGGTGAAGCTAAAGATATTAAAAAAATGGTTAATCAAAAATTATATCGTGGTTCAATTGTCACAAATGGTAATGGTAAAATGCTTGTCGAAAAAGTAGGTACTAATACTGAATATGGTAAAATATCTTTAGAGATTCAAAGTAAAGATCCTACTTCACCACTCAAATTAAGATTATATGGACTTGCAAAAATTATTAGTAAAATTGGTTATATAGGGGCTTTTGTTGTTTCACTATCTTATCTTTTTAATAAAATAGTATTAGAAAATAACTTTGATATGAATTTAATCATGACTACTCTTACGACACCGAAAGTAATATTGAATTATTTAATTTATGCACTAACTTTATCAGTTACCATTATAATAGTAGCAGTTCCCGAAGGGTTACCTATGATGATTACTTTAGTATTATCATCTAATATGAAAAGAATGCTTAAAGATAATGTTTTAGTAAGAAAAATGACAGGGATTGAAACAAGTGGGAATATTAACTTTTTGCTTACAGATAAAACCGGAACATTAACTAAAGGCGAATTAGAAGTAACTAATTTTATTTCTTATGATTTGAGAAAATTTAAAAATGAAGAAGAACTTAAAAGAAGTAAATTATATGATGATGTTTATAAATCTATTATTTTAAATAATGAAGCAGTTGTTAGTGAAAATAAAGTTATTGGTGGTAATATAACGGATAAAGCTTTAGTTAAATTTTTAAAAAATAATAATAGTAATATTAAAATAGATAAAAAAATACCATTTGATAGTGTGCATAAATATAGTGCAATTTATATAGGTAAAGATATTTATTTAAAAGGTGCTAGTGAAATATTAATACCTAAATGTACTAAATATCTTACAAGTGATGGTAGAGAAAAAATTATCTTAAATAATAAATTAATTTTAAAAGAAATAGAAAATTATACGAAAAAAGGAATAAGAGTTTTAACTCTATGTAAAGGAAATAGTTTAAATAATTTAACATTTATTGGTTTTATTACATTAAAAGATGAATTAAGAGTGGAAGCTAAAGAAGGTATTAGTTTAATAAGAAATGCGGGAATTAATGTCATAATGATTACGGGTGATGCAAAAGATACAGCTAAAACTATTGCTATAGATTCAGGTATTGTAACGAGTCCTAGTGATATAATTTTATCAAGTGAAGAATTTAATAAGCTTAGTACGGAAGATATTAAAAGAAAAATTCAAAATATAAAAGTTATAGCTAGAGCTCTTCCTCAAGATAAAAGTCGTCTAGTATCGATTTTAGAAGAAATGAATTTTGTAGTTGGCATGACCGGGGATGGTGTAAATGATGCACCAGCCTTAAAGAAAGCTAATGTTGGTTTTGCGATGGGAAGTGGTACTGAAGTTGCTAAAGAAGCTAGTGATATAGTAATATTAGATAATAATATTTTATCAATTAGTAAAGCAATATTATATGGAAGAACAATTTTTAAAAGTATAAGGAGATTTGTTATTTATCAGTTAACTGTTAATATGACAGCTTTATTCTTATCCATTGTTGGTTCTTATATTGGTATAAGTACACCCATTACAATCATTCAAATGTTATGGCTTAATATGATCATGGATACTTTTGCTGGACTAGCATTCTCTTATGAATATCCTTTAAAATATTATATGGAACAAAAACCTAAAAAAAGAGATGAAGCCATAATTAATAAATATATGTATAGTCAAATTATTATTAATGGTTTATATTCAGCTTTATTATGTATTCTCTTTTTAAAGTTACCTATATTTAAAGAAATAGTTAGAAGCGATTATAAACATTTTATGACATCATACTTTGCTTTATTTATTTTTATAGGTATTTTTAATGCTTTTAATGCCAGAACAGAAAGATTAAATATTTTATCTAATATTAAAAAAAATAAAGTATTTATATTTGTTTTCTTATTTATTACGATAGTCCAAATATATTTAATCTATAATGGTCATGATTTATTTAGAACATATGGTATGACTATCTTTGAACTTATCTTTGTAATTACTCTAGCATTTACTGTTATACCAGTAGATTTTATTAGAAAACTGATCTTAAAAAGAAAAGGAATAAAAATAGATGTTTAAAAAGGCAATCTTTTTAAACATCTTTTATTTTTTTAATCAATACTATAATAATTTAAAGACCAATTATTACTTTCTTTAGATACAATGTATAATTTTTCTTCCATTATATTTAAATAATTATATATCACATTGTTTATAATTGTTTCTTTATTTGTTATGGTATTATATATATATAAAGAATCATTTATATTATAAAGTAAATAATTATGATATACTTCAAAATTTTCTATACTATTATTAGAACTATATATTTTCGTAAAAGATATATTATCTTCATCATAAGTATATACTTCTTTATTATTAACAATAAAACAAACTAAGCCATTGCTATTAATATTAAAATATTTAATAGAATTAATATTTGAAAGATTATATAAAGAAATTTTTTCTTTTAGTTGATAATCTTCTTTATTTATCATTAACATTTCATATTGTTGATCTTTTAAATAAATAACATAAATATAATTATAAGTAGCAAAAACACTATAAACAACTTCTGAATCTGGTAATTTATAAATTAATTTGTCATTCTCATAAATATTAGTCATTTTATCATTAGAGTCATAATTATAATAATTATTAGTATATTTATCTTTAACTAAATTTGTAACATCACCATTAATAGTAAATTCTTTTGTTTTTTTATTATCTTCATTATAAAGGTTTATATTATTATCATTTTGAAAGAAAATATCTTGATTAATTGATATTGGATATGGTAATAAATTATTAGCATTTAATTCAGTAATAGTATTATCATTTAAATTAATTGCTTTTACTTTCTTTATATCATTATCAGTATAATTATAATATACATTATTTTTAGTTAGATATGCAAAAGATATAGTAACATCTTTAGAATCGAAAGTATCTAATACTTCCACATTATTTCCTTCCATATTTTGTTTAATAACATATTTTTTATTTAATTCCTCTAAAGAAGTATCATCGTTTGCATCAAATACTTTACACAATGGTCTTTTATCCATTGTTGATTCAGAATTTAAAATATCATTTAAATTATTATAATAATTAGTGCAATAACTTTCTTTACAATCTTCGCGCCAACTTTTATCCGCCGTACACTTTCTTTTTTGCTCTTCTAAACAACTATTAATTCTTTCTTCTAGTTTTAAACGATCTATTCTTGTACTATAACACTTAGTTGGTTCATATGCATAATATAAATAACTACCATTAAACATAACATATTTTGATGGCTCATTGATACTATCAACAAAAATACTTTGAAAATCAATATTATTGTTTATTACTTTTTTAGTACCTAAACTATTACTATAAATAACTTCTTGATGTTTTTTAGAAGTAAAGTTTTCTAAAATATCATCTTTATTTTTAGTTATTAAATTTATAATAACAAAGATAAAAGTAAAAAAAATAAATACAAGCAAAAATAAAGTAAGTAAACTTACTTTTTTGCCATCATTACTTTTTTTTGCCATACTGTTATCTTTCATATATGTCCTCTTATTTTAAGTATAAATGATTTATAAAAATTTGAAAAGACATTTTAATTTTTATATGTCAATTTACAGTATTTTTAACTATTTATAAAATTAAGACTATTAAGATATTTGGTAATATTTTTATAATTATATTTTTCATAATTATATTCTTTTAATATTTGATCTTTATTTTTAATTTTTTTATAATCTAAATAATCTGCTAATTTTTCTTTTGTTAATGGTTCAAATGTAATAGTATCATCTACTAAAGTATATAACTCATTATTCTCTTCCTTATCAATATTATTATTAAAGCCAATATTATTCTTATTAATAGAATCATCAGTTATAAAAATAAATGAATTATTAAAATATATTTTTTCTCCTTTATTATCAGTAATATAACCTTCCTTTAATATTTCTTTAATTAGTTCTTTAATACTTTCATGAGCAAAATTAAAATTATCAAATAAAATTATCGAGAAATTATTTGTTTTAAGACTATTTAAAAGATGTTCATCATTATAGCCAATATAACCTTGAGAAGTACCAATTAATTTACTTAAATCATGCATTTCCGTAAATTCTTTTAAATCAATTCTAATAAAATTAACTCTTGGAAAATAAGTTGCTAGTCTTCTTATTAAAGTGCTTTTTCCAAGTCCTATTGGACCTTCTAAATATACTTTTAAAAAGCCTTTTTGATTCAACAAATTATCCTTAATTAAAAAAATAAGTTTTTTTAAATATTGTTCTGAATCAAACAATTCTTTTTTTATATCATTTAAAGCTTTATCTAAAAATTTTAATTTTTCTTTTGTGAATACCATATTAGTTTTATTTTCTAATACGGTAATAACGTCTTCTATAGTTACTACTGGTTTTATTTTAGTATTGATATTCTCTAATTTTTGTTGAATTTTTATTTCTTCTTCATATATTTTTAAGGCTAAATCATAATTATTATTTTTTATACTTTCACTCTTTTTTTCTTTTAATTCTTCTAATTCATGATATAATTTTCTTTTTTCATCATTATTTATATTATTCGTTTTTACTTTTGAACATACTGAATCTAAAAAATCAATAGCTTTATCAGGATTCTTTTTTTGTTTAACAAACTTATCTGTATAAAGTAATATTTTATCAATTATTTTATTAGGTATACTAACATTATGATGATGTTCATATTCTTTTTTTACTTTTAATAAAATAGATTTTGTTTCATTCAAATTAGGTTCACTAATATTAATTGTTTCAAAACGACGCATGAGAGCCTTATCATTAGAAAAGAATTTATTATATTCATAGGTTGTTGTAGCACCGATACACTTAATTTTTCCTCTTGCTAATGCTGGTTTAAAAATATCACCTGCAGTTATTGCCCCATCAGCACCACCGGCACTTACCATGGAATGAATTTCATCGATAAAAAGAATAATATCTTGATTATTTTCTAATTCTTTAATAATTTTAGTTAATTTTTCTTCAAACTCGCCACGATATTTAGTACCTGATACTAATGAACCCATTTCTAAAGAAACAATCTTTGCATTTATTAAACTTTCAGGTACTTCATGTCTTTCAATTCTTCTTACTAATTCTTCTACTATGGCTGTTTTTCCTACACCGGCTTCACCAATTAATATTGGATTATTTTTTTTCTTTCTTAAAAGAGTTTCAATAATCGAATCTATTTCTTTATCTCTTCCTATTACAACTTCATTATGGTCAATGATATCATTTAATAATACTCCTGTTTCATATATTTCTAATTTTTTATTATTATTTTTGGTATTTTTACTTAAGTCATCATATACTTCATCGATATCTATACCCATTCCTAAAAGGAGGCGAATAGCTATTCCTTCCCCTTCTTCCAAAATTGATAAAATTAAATGTTTCGTAGTAACTACGCCATCATTATTTTCTTTAGCATTCTCTAAGGCATTACATAATACTCTTTTTAAAAGTGGCGTATATAAATTAATTTTGCTTTCTTTTTTAGCCATGCCTACAATCAATATTAATTCTTTTTTAAATTTTTCATAAGTTAATTTATAATTAGCAAAATAGTTTGCCATATCTTGATCAATATTTAAAATTGCTAATAATAAATGTTCTGTTCCAACATATGGATGATGTAACAAAAGACGTTCTTCTTCAGCTTTTTTTAATATTTTTACTACTGATAATTCAAAATTATTATACATAGTAATCTCCCTTACAAATCTATGATAATTATGGGTAATTTATTAATTTTATATACAAATTTTAATAAAAAAAGAGGAAAGATTCCTTTAGATACTTAAACATATAAATAGAAGGAGGAAATTTTATGTATAATAAAATTTTAAAATTTTTGGTTTTTATCGTACTATTATTTAGTACAATAGAAAGGGTTAACGCTAGTGAACTAGTAAAAAATGCAGTAAAGGATGTCTATTATGTTCGAAGAGGTGGTGAAGAAAAATATTTCTCGGCACCATTTTCGGAATATTCAATTGATGGAGTCACTACTTATTGTATTGAACCTGGAACAAGAATTACTTCTCAAGATTACATTAAACAAGAAGGATTAATTAATTCACCATTTGATCAAGAGCTAACTAATAAATTAGAATTAATTGGTTATTATGGATATGATTATCCATCCCATCAAACAGTAAAATATCGAATGGCTACTCAAGCCTTAATTTGGGAGGCAATAAATGATGATTTTATTGTTGATTTTTGGACAAAACAATATGGTTATGGAGACTCAATTGATGTTAGTAAAGAAAAAGAAGAAATTATGAATCTTGTCAACAAACATTATGATTTACCAAATATTACAGCTAATGTTAAAATTAATATTGGTGAAACGGTAACTCTTAGTGATGATCATAATGTTTTAAAAGATTTTGAAGTTACTGATGCTGGAGGTGCTCATGCGGAAATAATCGATAATAATTTAATAATTAATGATTTAAAAGCAGGACTTACAACAATAACATTAACTAAAAAAAGATACACTAATAATGTATCAAACTTATTTGTTGGTGAAAATACTACTACCCAAATAATGGCTTATTTTGGGCTTACTACTCCGGTTCGCTATTTTGTTATGATTAATACAATAAGTGGCAAATTAACTGTAGAAAAAGTTGATTCTGAGACAAGATATACTCCCCAAGGTGATGCTGAACTGAAAGGAGCTGTATTTAATCTATATAGAGAAAATGGTGAATTTCTGGAAGAAATTGTTATAGATGAAAGTTTAATAGTAAAGAGCAAATTAAATTTAGGAGAAGGTAAATATTATATCCAAGAGGTTAAACCTGGAAAAGGTTATCAAATTAATTATTTTGTTTATAAATTTGATATAACAGAACAATTCCCTGACATGTATATTTCAGTAATCAATAATGTAATTAAAAAAGAATTACAATTATTTAAAGTTTTTGGCAATAATATGAAAGGTGAACAAGGTATCAGTTTTGAAATTTATCTTAAAAGTAATAAAAATGTTAAATATACTATTACAACTGATGAAAATGGATTTGCTAATATTACTCTTCCCTATGGCATTTATATAGTAAAACAGCTTAACACAACAGATGGTTATGAAATGGCTGAAGAATTCGAAATAAACATTGCTGAAAATTCTCCAGAGATAATAAAAAAGGTTGTTTATGATAAACCTATAGAATATACTATTAAAGTTAATAAAATAGATGCAAATACTAAGAAGATTATTAAATTAGATGGTATTAAATTTAAACTTAAGAATTTAGACACTAATGAATATATTTGTGAGAATGATGATTGTATATTTGAAACAAAACAAGGTGTATTTACAATAAATAATTTAACATTTGGTAATTATCAAATTGAAGAAATAGAAAATCAAATTGTAAATGGTTATATATGGAATAAAGAACCATTAAAATTTAATATTGAAAAAGGTACTGCAAATGATAAAGTTATAAATCTATATTTTGAAAATACCCCAATTAAAGGAAAAATATATATTAAAAAATATGGTGAAGTTGCTAATTATCAAAATAATGAATTAATATTTAGCAATAAATTATTAGATAATATTGAATTTATATTATATGCCTATGATGATATTTACTATAACGATGAATTAATTTATAAAAAAGATGAAATAGTTGGTGCTTATAAAACTATTAAAGGAATAATCGAAATAAATGATTTATATTTAGGAAAATATTATATTAAAGAGACAAAGAAAGATAATCAATATATTATCGATAATAAATCATATGTTATTAATTTAACTAATGATAATCAATATGATCAAATTGTAGAAAAAGATTTAGAAATTATTAACTATTTAAAAAAAGGTAAATTAGAATTCTTTAAAAAAGATAAAGATTCACTAAATAGTTTAAGTAATGTTGTAATTCAAATTTTTAATGAAGATGATAAACTAATATTTGAAGGTGAAACAAATGAAGATGGTATGATTATAATTGATAATTTGGGTTATGGAAAATATTATTTAAAAGAAAAAAAATGTAAAGAAGGATATATATTATACAATGGTATTTTAGAATTTGAAATTAAAGAAAATGATGAAATAATTACTTTAGAAATGTTTAATGAAAAAGAACCAGTGATTGAACAATTTATCGTTCCTAAAACTTTCTCAAATAATAAAATGTTTTATTATTGTTCTACAATATTTACAATGATTATGGGAATATATTTAATATATTATGGTAAAAAAGATAAATGTTAATTTATTAATCAAATTTTTAGGATTGATATTTATGAATATCTCTATGTTTATGATTATATATTTCTATATAGATTATAAGGAAGATAAAGTTTTAATTAATAATTATTTAAAAATGAATTATGATTATCAAAGTCATAATTCTAAAACTTATATGGATAAAGAAAAATATATAGGAATTATAGAAATTCCCAAAATTAATTTAAAAAGGGGATTCTATGATATTCAAAGCAAAAAGAATAATGTAAATAATAATGTTACAATATTAGAACATTCCACTCTACCCAACATAAAAAATAATATTTTAGTTTTGGCATCTCATAGTGGTAATGGTATTAAATCATATTTTAAAAATATAGATACTTTACAAATTAATGATCAAATTCTACTCTATTATCAAAACAATTTATATGTCTATCTTATAAGCGACATATATAAAATTGAAAAAAATGGTATTTTAAACATATCATATATTGATAATAGTCAATTAATATTAACAACATGCGATAAGAATGATAAAAATAAACAATTAGTTATTAAAAGTATTTTAAAAGAAATTAATACATATTAAAAGATTACTTTTTGTAATCTTTTAATATGGTCTATAAGTTGGATAATAATAACTATAACTATAATTACCATATGGTAGATATGGATTTGGTCTATAACCTTGATATGGAGCAACATTATAAATTGGTCTTGGTCTAGTTAAACCTACTGCTGCTCCACCAACTAAAGCACCACCTAAAAATGGTAATAAAAAGTATCGGTCATTATTATAATTATTCATTGCATAGTTTGTATAATATGGCATAATATTCATCCTTTCGTTTTAATTTATGTAAAGAATAAATATATAAATAATTATATTACCTACTTAATAGAAAGATTTGAAGTATTATAAACAAAGAACTAATCATTGAAGTAATTGCTAATATAGTTAGGACATTGGAATATCCAGCTTTCTTTCTCATCCTAGCTTTTCCTTGAGTTCTATTTAAATTTTCTTTATTATCAATATATCCAATAATTTCACCTAACTCATTATAAATTACACCATCAACTTCCGTTGTATTTTTACCATTTATAATATTATTTTCTTGTTCTATTTCATTAACTGCTTCATTTCTTTGCTCATCGTCTTGAATTGAAGGTTTATTTTTTAACAAATCTAATTTTTCGTTTAATTGCTCCAAATGATCATAATCGCCATTTTTTAATACAACATTTGCTTTATCTTGCGTATTGACAAAAAAGTCTCCTCTATTTTCAATCGCATTAGAAGTTCTTATTAAATTCTTGGCTGTAATAGGACTTTTCAATGCCAACTCTAAAATTATTGGATCTATTAATTCTTTTTGTAAAGTTTTATTGTATGTCATTACTTCTTTTAAATGTTCAATTTTAGAAAATTCATCAGCAAAACTTAATTTTATTTCACAATATTTTTCACCAAATGAATTATTATGAACTTGAAATTCTACTAAAGTTGTCATGTTATCATTGTTATAATTTCTTATTTGATTGATTATTTTATCTTTTAAAGAAATAATATCAGCAATTTGTAATTCACCTAAGCCCTCTTGTAAAAGATTTTCTTTTTCAGCATCACTTAAAGAAGTTGTATCTATATATTGTTTTAAAGAATTATAATCTTTTATTTGACCACTGGCAATCATTTGCTTAATTATATCTAAAGTTTCTTTATAAGATTTTAATATTTTATTAAGTTCACCTAACACAAATTCAATTTCTTCTTTTTGGGCAGGAACATATTGATTATTTACTACTTTGTATACATTATATTCATGAGTATTAGTTACGACAAAGTGTTCACCTTTATTATTAGTAATATGAAATTCTTTCATTTGCATCATCCTTAATAATATCATAAAATATTAAGTTGAATTGTTCAATTTAATCCATTTTTAATTTAACAATATATTTACATAATTATTATTTAATATAAAAACGCACTTTTAGCAAGTACGTCTTAATTTCATTTAGTGCCCTAAGGGACTTTTGGACAAAAGAAATATTTAGTAATAAACTATTAACTAACTATTATATATTATTATGGTTATATAACATTTTTGCAATTTTTTTCATACTTCTTCTTTGTGGGTCTTTTAACTCAGATCTTTGATTATTTGATAATGGTACATTCCCTTTAATATGATCATAATATAAACTTTTTATTTGAAGCGATTTCGTTGGATATATTTCTTGTTTAGACAAACCCGCTCTATATAAAGAATGTTTTGATATTTTACAAGTGTGTTTTCTAAATTGTCCTAATTTCGTTATAAAACATATTGTATCAAGAACGAAAGTTTGATACTATTTTTATAGGGAAACTTAATTGTTGAGTGCTTGCCAAACTTCATAAAAAGAAGGGAGGCTTGATATTATGAAGAAA
>CANRQF010000032.1 GCA_947632715.1 uncultured Bacilli bacterium
ATAGATAATATAATTAAAAAAAGTGATGATAAAGAACCCGCTAATACTGCTGGTACGCCAATATACAATTTAATAATTCAAAACAATTTAAATAATGTCTTAATTTGTGTAGTACGATATTTTGGTGGCATTAAACTAGGTGCTGGTCCTTTAATGAGAGCATACTTAAATAGTGCAATTGAAGTCATAAAAAAAGTGGATTAATCTCCACTTATTTGTTTATATATATCTTTGATTTCTTCCGGTGTCCGATAACCAATTTCTTTTTGCATCATTAATCCATCTTTATAGAAACATAAAGTTGGTACACTCATAATACCAAATTTAGTAGCTATATTTGGAAATTTATCTGCATCTACTTTCAACACATCCATATAATCTATTTCTTCTAGGATACTAGCAAGCATTTTACATGGTCCACACCATTCAGTATAAAAATCTACTAATGTTATACCATTTTGAAGCAAATCATCATATTCATTTTCTTTTTCTAAATATTTAACCATTTGCCATCCTTAAATCCAAACATTACATCTCCAACAGAAATTTTGTCTGTATCAACTAATTCTTGAGCTTTTTCTTTAGATATTAAACCATTACTAATTTCTAATTGAAGTATATATAAATTAATTTCTTCTTGAGTTTTGCTTTCATCTGCTCTTAATTCTTTAATTCCATTATAAATATTTTTAGCACCAACAGTTACTCCAGATAAATAATTTCCAATAACTGGGGTATGATTAACTATTATGTTAGATACCTTACTATCTAAGATATAATTAGCAGTAACATTGAAAGATCCTACAACAAAGATAGCTAAATATAAGAATACCCAAGCTTCTAAAAAGCCTAAAATTGCTCCACCTATTTTAGATGGTATTACCCAAATTACTGTTAATTTAAGAAGCGTATCGATAAAGCCCGTTAATGTTAGAACAATACTTAACAAACAATATAATAATATAAAAATAATTAAGAAAGCAATAACGTTATATACTAATATTGTTAAAGTTGTTAGACCTTGGAATCCTGCAAAATTAAAGAAAGGTAAATAATCAATCATAAATTCAACAAATGGAAGTCTTAAAGAATAACTTATAATTATTATAGTTACTAACCCAACAAATTGAACTGCTGATTTAATAAGTCCCTTCTTCACACCGATAAGTGCTCCTAATACTAGCAATGCAATTAAGATTATATCGATTGCTATACTCATATATATCATCTCCTAGTATAAATTATATTATAAATTTAATGAAAAATAAAGTAAAATATGATAAAATTATTTTGAGGTGTAAAATGACAATTGTTTTTAAAGTATCAGATAATTTAAAGAATAAAATTATAGATTATTACAAAGATATGCGTAAGGAAAAAACTCCACCCTATGCTATTTTTCAAGCCATGGAAGAAGATACCACTATAACGTTATATGAAAGTGGTAAAATTATGTTTCAGGGTACTAGTGCTGATATCGATGCCAATATTTGGATTGATTTAGAAAAAAAATTAAATAATCGTGTTATCAATTATGATGGTAGTGAAACAAAAGAACAAGAAAAAAGAACTGATATTTTAGACATGGCTACAATAGGTTCTGATGAAGTTGGAACTGGTGATTACTTTGGACCAATTGTCGTAACTGCTACATTTGTTAAAAAAGAAGACTTTGAATACTTAATTAATCTAGGTGTTAAAGACAGCAAAAAATTAGATGATAAAAAAATATTAAATATTGCTCCTGAAATAATGAAAAGAATACCTTATGTAACTACTATCTTAGATAATAAAACTTATAATGAACATTATAGTAAAAATAATAATATGAATAAATTAAAAGCTATATTACATAATAAAGCTTTATATGAACTTAAAAGCAAAAATAATTTTAATTATGCTAAAATAGTTATTGATGAGTTTTGTAGTAAAGAAAAATATTATGAATATTTAGAGCAAGTTCCCAATAAAGTAATGTATATTACTTTTATGACTAAAGCTGAAGATAAAGTATTAAGTGTAGCTTGCGCATCCATTATAAGTAGATATACTTTTTTAAGAAAAATGGATGAATTATCTGATAGTATTCATATACCACTTCCGAAAGGTGCCGGTCTTGAAGTAGATAAAGTAGCTAAAGAAATAGTTGATGAATATGGTTTTGAAAAATTAAAAGATATAGCTAAATTAAATTTTAATAATACGGAAAAAATAAAAGATTAAACTTTTATTTTTTTTGTGTAACAAAAAGAAGAAAATTATATTCTATTTTCTTCTTTCATAACATTAAAGTAATTATTACCTTTTTCACTAAATGATTCACTATTTTTTACTTTTATACTATTAGATCTAAATGATAAATAATTATGCATTATCTTTTCAGTATATAAGAAATCAATTATTGCTTTATATCCTTCATTATCTGTATCATTTAAATACTTTTTATAAGCACCACTTTGATAAACTGTAAATTGGTTTGGTGATATAGCTTGATAATATAAACTATTACCTTTACCACTACCAAAGTGATTATTAACAGATGATACCCAGTTTTTACTATGTGTACGATTATAAATTGTATTTATAACAGCATAAGCATCATCATATGAATTGTACTCTGCTTCACTTAATACAATACCACATAATACTTTAAATTCATTTTCTGTTAAATTATATTTTTCTAGTATTATATCTTTTTTCATATCTTCAGTAACGATAGCTACTTTAGTATATGAATCATAAGTTTGATAACTAGTGAAAGTATTTATATACTCAGTTGTATCATAAGCAATTAGCATTACCAATAAATATATTATTGGCATTGATATATATTTAATATTTTTTAAAATTTTATTCTTAATGCAACCCCACTTATAGTGGAGGACATATGTATTTTCAATTAATTTATTCATTTCCATCCCCCTGAATGAACAAAATAATTATACCACATATTATATTATATGTCAAATTTCGTAAAATAATTAACAAAAATTAACAAAAAAAGAGCTTATCCCTTAGATTAGCTCTAATTTTCTGGAATCATCCATTAATTCACTTGATTTACTAGCATATAAATTAATAAAATCATCTAATTCTTCACTTTTGAATTGATCTGGTACTTCAATATTAACTAACTTATTAGCAATAATTTCATATAAGATTATTAATTTATCAAACGAAATATCACTACTTGATAACTTAGATATGCAAAGACATAAATTTTCATAATCTGCGTATTTAACATATAAATCCATTACTTCTACTTTGTAATCAAACACAATTTCTTCGTCAATAATAATATTTCTTAAAATTCCCATTGTTATATTATAGCAATGAATATTTTTTAAGCTTTTATTTACTAATGATTCCATATTAGCTATGATATCATCAATATTACTCATATAACGAAGCATATATATTGATGCTCCTAAATTATCATTACGCATAATAAGATTTTTTACAAATTCTTCACTAATTAAATTAAGTAATTGTAATTTATCAATTACTTTAAAATTCCATTCTTTATATTTTGCTACAACAACATGATAAAACAGTTCTTTATCTATTGTACCATTATCTAATTCTTCAATTAATTGTTCATATAAATTATTTTCTAGTAAATCAATAATATGATTTTTATCCATATTAAACCCACTTTCTTTCCTTTTTTAAAGGTTTTTATATTATATAATATATTTTAAGAAAGTGCAACTAATAACACAAAATTATCACTTTATAATTAATTTTCAGAACAAAAAGTAGCTAAGCTACTTATTTAATAATATATTTCCTATTAATTCTTCAATATTCACAATATCACATATACTTCAAAGAATTTAAATAATATTGACATTTATTTGTAAATTATATTATATATTTTATTTTTTTCTAAAACTTCAAGTATTTCAACTCTTAAATAATTAGATGTATGACCTATACTTTTACCATCTTTAATCTCTTCAATTAAAACATCTACTTTTTTACCTATAAATTTCTCTCGATATTCTTTTTCTAAAATATTTGATAATTCTAATAATTTATGAGCTCTATTAGTTTTTTCTAAAGAACTAACTTCTTTTAAAAGGCAAGCTTTAGTACCATTTCTTTTCGAATATGGAAAAACATGGATCTTACTAAATTTTAATTTAATTGCATTATCATAAGTATCTTGAAAATTTTCAGGACTTTCTTCAGGGAAACCTACAATTATATCAGTTGTAATCGAAATATTTGGCCTAATCTTTCTGATTTCTTCTATTTTATTAAAGTAATATTCTAAATCATATTTACGATTCATCTTTTTTAATATTTCATCGCTACCTGCTTGAAGAGGAATATGTAAATGATCACAAAACTTTTTATTATATTTAAGCATTTCCATAAATTTATCATTAAGTTCCGTAACTTCGACACTCGATAATCTAATTCTTTCTAATCCTTCAATTTTTGATAAAGCATTTATAACGTCAACTAAATCTTTTCCATTATAATTATAAGAACCAGTATGTATACCAGTTAATACAATTTCTAAATGATTATTTTTAACTAATTCTTTAGCTTCTTCTATTATCTTATCAAATTCTTTGCTACGACATTTACCACGCATAAAAGGAATAATACAATATGAACAAAAATTATCACAGCCATCTTGAATTTTGATATAAGCTCTAGTATGATCAAAATTATTAATTACCATATCTTCAAAAGGTAAATCACGATTATTATCATAATAAGTTATTTTTTGATGCTTAGTTAAGTATTCTTTTAAATAATCTCCTACTTTACTTTTATTAATATTACCAAGTAAAATATTAACATTTAATTTTTCATATTCAGAGAAATTATTTTGAACACTGCAACCCATGACTACTAAAATTACATTACTATATTCTCTTCTTACTCTTCTTACAAACTTTTTACATTTAGCATCAGCTGTATTTGTAACAGTACATGTATTTACAATAATAATATTGGCTTCATCTATTTTATCAACATAAAGAAAACCACCCTTAATTAGTGATTGTTTTATAAAATTAGATTCATAACTATTAACCTTGCAACCAAATGTTTCAATATAAAACTTCATAAAACCACCCTTAATTTAATAATCGATTCAATTCTTTTAAAGCACTTAAAAAAGCCTCTTCTTTTTCATAACTAATTACTCTAACATTTTTTATTTCATCATGTACTTCAGAATTAATTAAATTACTTAAATCAACTTTTCTAATAACTAAATCGTCTTTTCTTTCTTCTTTCTCATAATTTATAGCATAATTATTATGTTTTTTCAAGAGTTCATCGTAACTAATTATTGCTTTTTCTTCTTGTTCTTTTTCATATTCAGTTGACGGAACTATATTTGGATTATTTGCCTGTTCTTTTAACTTCTTAGTTAAACCTTCTAAATCCAATAATTCTCCTTCTTCATCATTATAGTTTTCTTCTTTTTCTTGCTTTACTTCTATTTTATCTACAATATCATTTATTTTATCATTATTACCACTACTATTATTATTTGAATTTCCATTTGAATAATTATCTCCTCCATTGGGATAATTGTCTTCTTCATCTCTATTAATTTTTATAAAATATACTAAAGTTACTAAAAGAATTAAAAGTGTAACTATTGCCACTAAAAAAATTATGTCTACTCCATCTAAGCAACTTATAAATGTATATATATCTTTAAATATTTCCATAAAATACCTCTTCAAATTAATTCTAACACTATATGTAAACAAATATAAGTATTCAATGTTAATTTTACATATATTTTTATAAAAGTTTACAATCAATTTTTTGTAAATAAAAAGGCAATTTTATTTAAAATGCCCTTTTATTCTATCACATAAGGATTATCTATAGATCCTTCTCCCTTTACTTCTATATTTTTAATAATATTAATTACAGGTCTTACACTATGATATAAACTACCATTTATATCTGATTTAATATTACCTTTAGAGTCAAACATAAATAAATTAACTTGATTAATATCTTTCTTGGCTCCACTCATAGTATACCACGAATCGGTTATATCTGCATTATAAAGATAAAATTGATCATTAGCATTAGAAGGAGACGCTCCAGCTAAAACTAATTCATCTATTGTTAATATACCTATATTACTATTAAATGAAGTTGCTAAACAATTGAATGTTGGTATCTTATTAGTATATATTCTTGTATAACTTAAATAAATTCCATCATCATTAGTCATATCATTACAAAATTGAGAATTAGCTAAATATTTATTATAATCCGGTATTTTTTCTTCTAACCAAGATTTTAAATACTCATTAATATTAGATTCTTTATAATCATAATTTTTATCACTAGAACTATAATATGAAGCTAAAGTATCAGCAACTCCATCAAGTATTAATCTAACTGTTCCATCACCATTGATTCTTACGATTCGCCATTTCAAATTAGCAAAATCGACATAATTATTATCAACATTACCTCTAAAATAATATGTAACTCCAATATCATCTGTATCTTTAATCAAGCCTTCATTTTCAATTGCTATATCTTCGCCAACTGTTGTACTTGGTGTTTTTATTTCATTATTTTTTAAAATAGTATCAGCAAAAGTAACAATTTTGGAATCTTGAACTCTAATATTTAAATTACCCTTTATTGGTTCACTACCATCATTATTAATCTCTAATGTATATATTTTTGTATCTAAAGCATCAAGACCAACTTCAATCGCCGATATTTCATCAACTGTATTTAGTATTCCTTCCATCACTACTTTATCATTAGCTATTAAACGATAACTTCCTGTTCCTCTAATTTGTGAAAAACCAATACTATAATAATTTACTTTTTCATCATTATTACTAACAGAAAATTTTAAAGTATCAGTTTTTTCTACTTTAAAATTTTTACCATCAGCATAATTAATAGATATCATACCTTTTACTTCAATATCTTCATTATCCATGACTTTATCATAGAAAAGATACATAATATATATAAATACTAAAGCAATTATTAATAATCCAATAATAAACAATGCGCTTTTGTAAGATTTTTTCATTTTTAATTTTACTAAAATCGGATTTTGCATACCACTCATAACATCATCCTCTCATAGAAATTATATAAAAAAGTTATGATAAAGTCAATTATATACCCCTTATATTCCACACATAAAAAGAGAAATAATATTTTTATTATTTCCCTACTAGATTATCTAGGCTTTATATTATTTTAACTATCAAATTTATAATACAATAATAAATCTTTTTTATTAATTTTATCTTTATTAATAGTATTAATATAATTACTATTTACTTCATCTTCAGATAAAGCTCGATCATATATAAGTAAATCACTAAATGTTGTTAGAGAATAATCATAAGGTTGTGAAGGGCTTAAATCCTCATTTGGATAAGCGCCTAAATAAAATGGTAATTTACTCGTAGTCAAATCTAAGATATTTATGTTACTTTTTTGACCATTAAGATAAAGTGTAAGATTACCTTTGTCATATACTGCAACTAGTGTGTTCCATTTTTCAAGTTCTATTGTTCCAAAGTAAAGACTACCGTGCATATGTGTAGAATCATAAATGTCTATATAAGGATTATTAGTGCCTCTGTACATTGAAAAATCAAAGCCAATTCTTGCATCTCCAGGACCACTAATATTACCACCAAAGCATTGAAAATCATTATTAGTATATCCATTCCATTTTACTCGCATTATAACTGTCATTGTTTGATTAAAGTCATAACCTGCAAGACCACAATCAACATAACCTATTTTTTGTTCATTACTAGTAGTTATACCTTCATCATTCCAATTTGCAGCATAACTTATACCATAATTATTATTACCACTTAAATCTTGAACATATCCATCCATATTATTAGCAATAATATATGGATTATCTTTTGCTCCGGTTGTTCCTTTCTTTAATACAATATCTGTTGTTAGATAGAATACTGGGCGAACCATACGATATTCATTAGCTACTCCTCCCACAATATATGCTAATGGTTGAATGCCCCAAATATAATAAACATCAGAATTGTGAGAAAAGCCATATTTTAACATTGTCCACTCGTTTTTATCTTCATCATTATGACTCAAATGTATCCAATTTTGTTTACAAATCTCTCTATTATTTTTATAAATTTCATTATCTGGATTCCATATATTATCATAAAAACAGTTAAAGCCATCTTTTTGTACTGAATAGTCATAATCATATGCGTACATTATTCCTATTTTTGTTTTTACCATATCATCAAACTTTTTAGACATTACTTTATAACAAGATACTTTATTAATTGATAAATTATCAAACCTTTCACAAATAACACTATCTTGATTTCTTCTTGTTACATATGGTTCTGTATTAGCTACTATTTCAATTCCACCATTATAATAATAGGGATTTGCTTCTTCATAATATAGTGCTTCTTTTTGCCCTGTTTCTATTTGGTATATGTTTTCTAATTTAAATGATTCTGCATTCCACCGTAATGCTCCACTTAACCAATTTGTATCAATTATTTTGTTATACCATATTGAATCTTCTTGCATATAATCATAACTATCACTATTTATAAATAAATTGTCATCAGATAATCCATTTAATCTTTTAAATAAATCACTTTGACTCCATGGTACATCGGCATCAACTGTTTTTTCATTAACTTCAGTATTTGTATTCCACACACTTTGATATACACTATTCCATGGCACTCCTGTATCATTTAATGCTGTCATTTTAATAAGTTCTAGTTGTCCATCATCTGTTATCCCTATTATTCTGTACATGTATTTATCTTCATTTTGTAAACATTCTTCTTTACTACTTGTTCCAAAACATATATAGTTATTTGTTACTTCTTCATATGATCCTTGATAACGGTACATTCCTGCTTGGATATCTTCACTTAATGTTTTATTATTATCATTTTCTCTCAATACTAATTCTATATCTGACATCTTCTTATATATTATTTCTATATTTCCTTCTACACTTGGTATATTTAATTTATAGTTATCATATGTATATCCTATACTTGATAATTCTAATCCATCTAATTTTATTGTTAATCTACTTTTTCCATATTGACTTAAGTCTAATTCTAATGTATCCCCCTTTATTATCTCATGTGGTAAACTATTTGTATCACTTGGAAAGTTTGTATATGTAATTGTATAATATGGTCTAAAGTCAAAGTTTAATAAAATATTATATTTTGTATTATTTTCATCATAACTTCCTTCTCTATACTTTATGGTTATATATATATCTTTTTGTGTTCCTCCCTTTAATATTTTATCTTTTAATTTATAATCTTCTCTTAATGTATATTCTAATTTATCATTTAAGCCATCTATAGTATATATTCCCATATCAACATTACCAAAATTAGTTATTCTTACTTTATATGTTATACTTGAATCTTTATTTGTTAATTCTACTTCACTACTTATATTTTTTACATTATATTCTTCCCAATTTGATACTGAATCAGTATTACTTTCTATACTTATTCCTGTTACTCTTATATCTGCTTGCATTCTTACTTTTACTAGTCCACTTATTTCTAAGTTTCTACTTAGTGTTGAATAACATACTGATATTGTATATATTAGTATTACTATTATTGTACACATTACATACATTATCTTATTACTTTTCTTATATCTTTTATTATACATATTGACCTCTTATTTTATATAAATAATTATATAATACCCCCCCCGAGTGTCAATAATTTTGATTCAAAACAACTTATAGCTAGTTTGTTTTAAAATGTGATGGTAAACTTAAAGTAGACAATATATTATTTTATTTATACAATTATTTTGTAATGTATACTATGAAAGGTGTTCTCAATGTTAGAAATATTAATTTACAAAGAAAAGTTAGGTTTAGAGTTAAAAAAGAATATGATTACACCCGTGAAAAAACTAATCCTAAAATTAAAATTGGTCGTTTCTATTCTGATTTTTTAAATTATTTAGAATTCTATCCTAATGCTTCAATTGTTGAAATGGATACTGTTATTGGTACTTCTGGTGGTAAAGGTGGTAAATGTTTTCTTACTCTTCTATTTAGACAATATAACTTTATGCTTATTTATCTTCTTCCTTACAAACAATCTAAATATGTTACTCAAGTATTTAATCATCTTAAATCTTTATTAGGTATTGATGAATTTAAACGTTTATTTGAAGTTGTTTTAACTGACAATGGTACTGAATTCTCTGATCCTGATTCAATTGAAATTGATTTTAACACCGGTGAAAAAGTTTGTTCTTTATTCTATTGTGATCCCAACTCTTCTTGGCAAAAAGGTTCAATTGAAAAAAATCATGAATATATTCGTTATATTTTACCTAAAGGTACTTCTTTTGCTTCCTTAACTCAAGAGGATTGTTACTTAATAGCTTCCCACATTAATTCTGTTCCTAGAATTTCTTTAAACAACCATTCTCCTTACGATTCCATTTTTCTTTTTATTGGCAAAGAAAATTTAGATAAATTGCAAATTAAAAAGGTCAACAATGACGACATTGACCTTTCGATTAGATTACTCAAAAAGTAATCTTTTCTAAGCTAAGATACATTTCAATTTTTTTCTTTATTTCCGGGCAGTTAACTATAACCAAAAATTTTTTTACAACTGCACGTGTTTTTGTATGAACTAATTTCCTTGCTTATCGCTAATATTTTACTATTTTTATTTGTTTTTGCAACAATTTAGTCCTTTTTTCGGCATTTACCTCTTTTATTATTTTTCTCTTTGTCTCGGGCATTTTCTTTAAAAGTTAACGAAGAACAAGAACAAAAATTTGTGTATTAAAAAAGTGCTAATTACTAGCACCTCTATAAGTTATTTTAGCAAAACCATTACCAGTATTACCAGTCATAGTACTACTTCCTTCATGGGTTGGAATCTCTTCATTTCCAGCTTTCATTACATAATCAGTAAATACTTTACCACTATAGTGATTTGGAGTATCCAAAGATATTATATGATCTTCAGTTGAGTTTTTATCGATTGCCTTGCAATTTGGATAACCAGAGATAAAGGATGATCCACCGGCACCTGAACTAACTCCAGCACTGATGTATGATCCACCACCACCGCCAAAGTAGCCAGCTCCACCTCCTCCACCATGGCCGTATTGAGAATCTCCACCTTGACCTAATTTACCATCTGTTGGAGGATTTTCTATACCGATATCATTACCTCTAATGCCACCAGACATTTGTGTACCACCAGTTGCTAATTGATGTGGATTAGAATTTTGATTCAAAATGCCATCTCCTCCGATTAAACCTCCGGCATAACCGCCAGATACTGGTGACCGCCAATTAGATGTGCCACCTCCTGCTCCTGCTACCATTATTCTGGATTTTAATGAATTAAAATCATTCCAAGCGCCATCATCTGTTATTTCTAATCTTACATCCGTGGCTCCGCCTCCACCTCCAGCGATTTGGTAAGCATAACCCCCTTTACCTCCACCATTATATCCACCAATTGCTCGGTTATGGTATTGAAGTCCATAATAATCAGCACCCATGCCTCCAACGTAAATATATAATTTTTCATTCTTTTTTAAATTTATTATTCCTTTAGTATAAGCACCTGCGCCACCTTTTATATAGTCGCCAATTCTTTCATATCCTTGAGTGTCATCAATAAAATTATATTCATAATAAGCTCCGCCACCACTAGCTCCCCATAATTCAATTTGATAATATCCATCTTTTGGAGCTACAAATTCTTGTGGTTCTCCTGTATATTCATATTCTCTTTCTATATCTATTATATATGGATTATCTTTTTCACCTGTTGTTCCTTCTTTTAATATAATATCTGGTGTTAGGTAGAAAACCGGGCGAACAGAATTACTGCCACCTACCCAAAAACCACTCACATAGCCCATGGAAGTAATAATCCAATCAGTGAAATAATCGTAACTCATTGCGAAGCCACGGCGAGAAATCATCCAATCATGCGCACCAGTACCAGTCACTATTGTATCATTATGGCTTAAATGCATCCAACTATCTTTACATACTTCTCCACCATTTTCAACAAAACAATTTAAACCATTTTTTTGAACTGAATAATCATATTCGTACACATGCATTAGACCAATTTTTGCTTTTACTCTATCATCAAATGTTTTTGTAATAGCTTTATAACATGTAACATAATTTACCCTATCACTGATACCATCTTGGCGTATACAAGTTATATCATCTTGATTTCTTCTTGTTACATATGGTTCTGTATTAGCTACTATTTCAATTCCACCATTATAATAATATGGATTTGCTTCTTCATTATAACTAACTGCACTTTGTCCCGTTTCTATACTATATATCTTCGGTAGTTGAAAATAAGTAGCATCCCAACCTAATTGTCCACTTAACCAATTTGTATCAGCAATTTTGTTATACCATTCTGAATCTTCATTCATATAATCATAATTAGTACTATTTATAAATAGATTATCATCTGATAAACCATTCAATCTTTTGTATAAGTCACTTTGACTCCATGGTACGTCTGCATCTACTATTTTTTCATTTTTATCTACATTTGTATTCCATTCACTACGATACACACTATTCCATTGTACTCCTGTATCATTTAATGCTGTCATTTTAATAAGTTCTAGTTGTCCATCTTCTGTTATTCCAATTATTCTATACATATATTTATCGATATCTTCTTCACTTTTACTACAATCTTTGGTTGTCCCAAAACATATATAGTTATTTGTTACTTCTTCATATGATCCTTGATAACGATACATTCCTGCTTGGATATCTTCACTTAATGTTTTATTATTATCATTTTCTCTTAATACTAGTTCTATCTCTGGTATCTTCTTATATATTATTTCTATATTTCCTTCTACATTTGGTATATTTAATTTATAGTTATCATATGTATATCCTATACTTGATAATTCTAATCCATCTAATTTTATTGTTAATCTACTTTTTCCATATTGACTTAAGTCTAAGTCTAATGTATCTCCTTTTATTATCTCTTTTGGTAAACTACTTGTATCACTTGGAAAGTTTGTATATGTTATTGTATAATATGATCTAAAGTCAAAGTTTAATAAAATATTATATTTTGTATTACTTGCATCATAACTTCCATCTTTATACTTTATGGTTATATATATATCTTTTTGTGTTCCTCCCTTTAATATCTTATCTTTTAATTTATAATCTTCTCTTAATGTATATTCTAATTTATCATTTAAGCCATCTATAGTATATATTCCCAT
>CANRQF010000033.1 GCA_947632715.1 uncultured Bacilli bacterium
TTTAGCTAAAAAGAAAAGCCTAATTTCAATAAAAATTAAACTTTTTTAAATTTATTAAGTGCGAAACTCGGGTTATAACACTACTTATTTTAAAATACTAGAAGAAATTAACTAATGTAATTGATTTTTTAATAACAAATAAAAAAGCTTTAAATTAATAAAGCTCATTTAAGTTTATAACCACAATTTACACAGAAGTTTCCACCATTTGTTGGTGTTCCACATTCAGGGCAGAACTTAGGTCCAACTTTTTCTTCTTTTACTTCTGTCTTAGGTGTTTCTTCTTTTTCTTCAGTTTCTTCTTTCTTTTTTGGTAACTCTACATCTTCATTTTTTGTAAATAAACTTCCAGGTGTAGGTACTTCTCTTTCTTCTTTTTCTACTTCACCATTATTTCCGACAGCACCCATTAAATTAGCACCAGCATTACCTGCCATATTCATACCCATGAATCCCATCATAGCACCAGAATCATTACTTGCTGCATTCTTTAAAGCTTCCGCACTAGCTTCAGCCATTAAGCCACTTTGAAGTTTACTATCTGAGAATATAGTTGCATCATCAATCTTATTAACTCTCTTCATTGATTCATCAGTTAAGTTAATATCACCAATTGCAACATCTGATATCTTAATACCATATTTAGTTACTAAATCTTCTTGTAATAAATTATTCATTTCATTAGAAATATCATTACCATACATACCAATATCACCAAATGGTATTTTATGCATACGCATTACAACTGTTATAGCTTGTGTTAATTTCTCTACAAATTTAGTTTTAAATTGATCACCTAAAACACTTGAAAATGTTACAACATCGGAAGCATTTGAACCAATTACATTTTCAACAAGTACAGCTGGATCATCAACTTTAATGGCATATTCACCAAAGAAAGTAACTTCTAACATACCATATTTATCATCAGTTATCTTTTTAGGTTGTGGTGAACCAAATTTATTACCA
This sequence comes from uncultured Bacilli bacterium, assembly GCA_947632715.1. Taxonomy (GTDB): domain Bacteria; phylum Bacillota_I; class Bacilli_A; order RF39; family UBA660; genus SIG200. Next base: position 970 of record CANRQF010000033.1, read on the forward strand.
GTTATTGCTCTTAAATTAACATAGTAAACTCTTTGATCTTGAGCAGTTTGACCACCAAATGAAGTTCTACTTCCAATCTTCTTAATACTTTCAATAATTCCTTTACCAAAACCACCAGTAAATATACTTGGTTCTGAGCCACTATCGAAAGTGTAAGTACCAGCTTCAGCTGAAAATTCTAATATTTTTCCATTTTCAACAATCATCATGGCTGTACTTTCTGGTACCATTATTGCACTACCATTAGTGATAATACCTTCTGAAGGATTTTTATTTCCTTCACCATGATGTACTTCTCCCCTTACAAGTAAAGTATCTTTATCCATTGTTGGACATGATACATACTCTTTAAATTCATCTCCTAATACTTTTGAAGTACTAGATGTAAAAGCTTTAATTAATCCCATATCAATTCCTCCTTATTTAAGCTTCTTAATCTATATTAACTAAGATATAATCATAGTCTTCTAAATTATAAATAGTTCCACAATATTCACATTTACCTGATGTATTAACACTGATGCTTGCTCCACATCCTGGACACTTACGAACAATTTTTATATCTTTTGTATCTAACTTCTTTTCAAATGTTAAAATATATTCTTTTTCAATTCTTCTTGTATTATCTCCTCTTATAAAGTTACCTGTACTTTTAGAAATAATATAATCCATATAACGAGATATAATTCTTACTTTTACTACTTCTTTATCTTCTAATATATCTCTACTTATAATATCCGTATGTTTAACATTTAATTCATCATACATTTGTCTTTCATTATTATTATCAAGTTTATTAATATACTCTTCATATTTATTATAAACACTATCACTAATAAAATGATCTACTTCTTGTAAATTACCTTTCATTATAGCAGTAAATAATTTAACAAATATATTATCTACTTTTGTTTTAAACATCGCTTCATTAAATTCATTCATAAATTCACCTACAACATTCTTTGATTAATATTCTCTTTTTTACTCATAACATATTTACTAGAAGTTTTTACTAATGTACTATCACAATATGGGCATTTTGCTGAAGCATTCATTTTTACTGGGGCTCCACAATTTGGACACTTTTCTATCTCTTTTGTATCAGTTTCTGATTTTACAAGTGTTATTAAATATTCTATTTCTAATTTATGTTTATCATTACCTCTTACTACTTCTTTGGTATCTTCATTTATTACATAATCATATGTATTAACTTTTAAATATGCTTTAATTGTAACAACATTATTTTTTGTATAGGCTCCAACTATTTGAACATCTTCATTTTCAATATCAGTCATCATATTTTTTTGATGTTTTAATTTAAGTGTATCTAACTGACTACTATACATATTATATATTTCATCAGTGGTAAGTTCTCTTATCTTATCTGTATCAAAATTCATCCAAGCTATTTGAATATCTTTATATATATTAAATACTTGTTCTTTTAACTCATCCATAGTTATATTAGCATCCACTTGTTTTAATTCATCTTCAGTTATATCTTTATATATTTTTTGACTATTAGCAAATGACTTTTCAGCTGGATTAGGTATATTTCCTTTATAAGTTTTATGACTATTATTATAGCATATATAAATTATTACTATTATAACACATACTATAACTATATAAATTATAGCTTCAATAGGATCATTAATACCGCTTCCAGTATAACTACCACCAGAACTACTCCATGATGAGCCAGAGTCCCATGAAGAACCCGAATCCCAACTAGATCCTGAATCCCATGATGAACCTGAATCATAATCAGAATCCCAACCCGAATCAGCTTTAACTGGGATAACCAGGATTAAACTACATATTAATAAAATTATAGATAAAGCATAAAGTATTTTTTTCTTCATAACTACACACCTATTTAAATTGTATCATATTATTAAATAAAATATTTGTAATTTATTTTTATATTACTTTTATTTGACATTCTTTTTTAAATCATATAAGAAATTTAATGCTTCAATTGGTGTCATATTAAGAGGATCGATACTATCTATTTTTTTCTTTAAATCATTATCTTCTTTTTTAGGTTCCATAAAATCAAAACTTAATTGAACTCTTTCTTCTTTAATTGTATTCTTTTTACTACCATTTTCATATTGGGCTAATATTTCATCGGCTCTTCTTAACAATTCTTCTGGCATTTGAGCAAGTCTTGCCACATGAATACCATAACTTTTATCTACGGCTCCATTTTTAACTTTATGTAAAAAAGTAATTTTACCTTCATTTTCAATGGCAGATACATGAACATTTTTAATTGTTTTATATTTTTTATCTAAACTAGTAAGTTCATGATAATGGGTAGAAAATAAAGTTAAAGCCCGAATATTATCATTAATATATTCTAATATTGCTTGAGCTAAACTCATACCATCATAAGTTGCTGTACCTCTTCCTAGTTCATCAAAAATAATTAAACTATTTTCTGTAGCATTAACTAAAGCATTTCTTGCTTCTTTCATTTCCACCATAAATGTTGATTCACCGGATACTAAATCATCACTAGCACCAATTCGAGTAAATATTTTATCAATGATTGGTAATTTAGCACTTTTGGCAGGAACAAATGAACCCATTTGGGCCATTAAAATAATAATAGCAACTTCTCTCATAAATGTTGATTTACCGCTCATGTTTGGACCAGTAATTAAAAGAGTACTACTATCTTTATTCATAATACAATCATTTGGTACATATGTATCTTTGGATACTACTTCTACTACTGGATGTCTTCCATCAATTATTTCTAAATCTTTATCATTATTTAAAATAGGTCTTACTAAATTTAATTCATCACTACAAGTAGCAAGTGATAAAATGGCATCAACACTACTAATACTATCAGCAGTTTTCTTTATTTTTAAAACTTCTTTTTTAATAATATTTTTTATTTCAATAAATAGATTATATTCTAAATCAATTATTCTTTCTTCAGCATTTAATATTAAATCTTCTTTTTCTTTTAATTCTGGAGATATAAATCTTTCATAATTAGCAAGTGTTTGTCTTCTTTCCCAACCAAATTTTTCTGTTACTTCCTTACTTTGTCCTTTAGATACTTCAATATAATAGCCAAATACTTTGTTGTATCCTACTCTTAAATTCTTAATACCAGTTTCTTCTTTTATCTTATTTTCAAAAGATACTAAATAATCTTTACCACCACTTCTTATACTTTTAAGTTCATCTAATTCTTTATTATATCCTTCTTTTATTAAGTATCCTTCTTTAATACTTATTGGGGGATTTTCATATAAAGCACTTTCTAGTAACATATATATTTCTTTATGTGTTTCAATATTTTCATCAAAATTTAAAGTATCTAATATTTCTTTAATTCTAGGTAATACTTTTAAACTATTTTTAAGTTGTAATAAATCTCTACCATTTACATTACCACAAGTTACTTTACCACATAATCTTTCTAAGTCATATATTTCATATAATAAATCTTTTAATTCATCTTTCAAGATAAAATTATTATTTAATATTTCAATCTTATCATATCTTTTATTAAGTTCATTTATATCTTTTAATGGATGCATTAAATAACTTCTTAATTTTCTACTACCCATTGCTGTTTTACATTTATCTAAAAGCCATATTAAACTATAAGTTCGATCTTTTAATCTAATTGTTTCAAATAATTCTAGATTTCTTTCTGTATGAACATCCATCTCTAAATAATCTAATTTCTCTATTACTTTACATTCATTAAAATGACTTATATCTTTTAATTCTTTAACTACTAAATAATAAAATAAATGATTAACTCCTGCTTTACTACGAGCATCTTTTAAATTATCTAAAAATTCTATTTCATCTTTATAATATTCTTTCGAAAATACGACATCTATACCATATTTATCTTTTAATATATTAATTAAATTAATATCACTATTATCAATTAATACTACTTCTTTGATGCCTAAACTTAACACTTCATTTATTAATTTATCAATGTTTTTAGTTATAGATAAACTATTTAATTCACCTGTAGAAATATCGGCATAAGTAATAACATATATATCACTAAAATCTAAGATACTGGCTATATAAGAATTATTTCTTTCATCAAGTAATTCAAAATCAGTAATAGTACCTTTACTAATAACATCAACTACTCCTCTTTTAACAGTATCTTTTGCTGTTTTAGGATCTTCTAATTGTTCACATATAGCAACTCGATAACCTTTATTAACAATCTTTTCTAAATAAGTTTTAACGGCATGATAAGGAACACCACACATAGGTACCTTTTCATCTAGTCCTGCTGATTTACCAGTTAAAGTTAATTCAAGTTCCCGAGATGTAATTAAGGCATCTTCAAAAAAGAGCTCATAAAAATCTCCTAGTCTAAAAAATAAAAGCTCCTCTTGATAATTATCTTTTATTTCCATATATTGTCGCATCATTGGACTTAATTTTGTTCTATCTACTTCATTTCTTTTCATAATTTTTATTATACACTTATTATTTTTTATTTACAATTAAAAAGTAACAATTTTTTTGCTACTTCTTTCTTACTAATTTACTAGGCTCAATATCTTCATTTAATGCTTCATCACATAAAGCTATATATTGTTCTAATATTTTATTTTTTTTACCAGTTAATTTGTTATTCTTTTTTTTTCTTTTTATTGGTTCTTCATCTTTGCTATTAGATATAAAATATTCAAAATGTAAAACATTATATAATCTATTTGTTAAATCACTTTTTTCTATTCCTATAAAATAAGAAAAATTATAATAATAATCATTATATAGATTTTCATCATTAAGAATTTCATTTAAAACTTCATAATCTTTTTCTAATATTTCTGCTTCATAAAGTAGTCTTAATAGTGATATTATTTCATTTGAATATTTAAAATATCTGGCTATATGTAAAATTAAATCAATATCTTTACTATCAACATTTTCATTAAGAACTATTTTTAATACTTCATTTTTATTATCAATATCAACAAGTTTATACTTAAGAGTTGAATATTCTAAATAAAGATGCCTAATATTTATTCCTAAATCATTATCTATAACTTTAGAAGTACTAATTAACATTATCATAATTTGTGATAAATTTTCCAATTCTTCTAAGGATTTAACTGAAGATGTTAAAAATCTATTTATTAAAGATAAGATTATTTCATTATTAGTAAGTTTAAAATTATTTAAAAACTCTTTAAAAACTGGATATTCAATTGCACTTGCTAATTCATAAACATAAATTTTTAAAGCATTTTCAATATATTCTGTAATATCGTTTTGTGTATTATATATTTCATTAATACCATCTATTAATATATCTAATGATATAATATTGTCATTAATTTCTCGATAAAATGCATAATTAGTAATAAACTTTTTAACATATTCTGATGGTTTATTAACATATTCACGAGCTAAAGCAATGCTATAATTATCATGAACTAATTCAGGATCTATTAATATTTTTGTCACATTGTTTTTTATTTTAACTGTTGTACTCTTAAAATAGATATTTAGTGCTTCGATGACATTTTCTACACATGGATACTTAGTTAGTATAATTTTAATAATGTTATTTAAATCTTGTTTATCTTTAGCTAAATTAATTTTATTAATTAATCTTTCATCTAACATTAATATTTTGTTAATCGTTTCTAAACTTATATTATTTTCTTGTAATTTTTCAATGATTATTTTTAAATCTTTACCTTTCATAAATTTATTTCCCCTTTCATGAGATATTATTATATTATAAATAATATTTAAAAGCAATAAAAAGAAGATGCAAAACATCTTCCAATTCTAGTTATTTTTACTTTCTTTATTTTTATTTAATAATTCTTCCTGTAAAGCCCTATAATCAGTTTTAGCAAGTTTAGTTTTAGGAAATTCTTTTTTATAAATATATTCTTTTGGAATCATATAGTGAGCTAAATTTTTTTCTGCCCAATCCATAATTTCTTTTTTTACGGTATAAGACTCTTCGACACCATCATTTAAAATAATAAATGCTTTAGCTATTTCTTTTTTATATGGATGAGGATAACCAACTACACAAGCATCTTTAATATATTTACAATCTTTTAATACTTTTTCAATATATTCAGGATAAACATTATATCCAGATGATACAATTATTCTTTTAATTCTTTGAACATAATATATAACTCCATCTTCGTCCATATAACCAAGATCACCAGTATGAATATATTTTCTACCATCAGTGTATTCTTCTAAAACTTTTTTCGTAGATTTTTCATCATTTAAATAACCATCCATGACCACAAAACTATTGATACAAATTTCACCAACTTCATTAGGTTTAACTTCCAATTTTGTTTCAGGATCAATTATTCTAACAATATTACCAGGAAGAGGTATACCAACACTTCCAAGTTTATTACTACCATGAGTACCAAATGTTACAGGTCCTGTTGTTTCTGTCATTCCATAACCTTGAATAATCTTACCATTTGAGTTATGCTCTTTTAAAAAATCATTAATTACGGCATTTCTTTTTTCCGATAAAGAATCACCACCACAAACTAAACATTTTAAGTAAGATAAATCAGCATCTTTTAAATGTTCATTATTAAGTAAGGCTTCAAATAGAGTTGGTACGCCAAGTAAGAAATTTGGTTTATATTTAAATAATAATTTATCAAATCTTTTAGCATTAAATTCTGGTACTAAAATACATTCAGCTCCCCGGCAAACCGGAATAAACATACCTACAACTAACCCTAAACAATGAAACAAAGGAATTACTAAAAGTAGTGAATCACAAACTTCGGCTTCAGGGAAGAACACTTTAGCTTGTTCATTAACACCAGTAATACATCTATTAGATAGCATAATACTTTTTGGTGTTCCCGTTGTACCACCACTATGAAGAATAACAGCTACATCATCTTTAGAAACTTTTGATTCAATACTACCATCATAGTAATTACCTAACTTAATAAAATCTCGCCAAAAAATATACATGTTATCATTTACTGGTTTTTCTTGTTTTCTACCTCTTGTAATATTATAGGCAGTATTTAACATCATTGGCATAAAATCAGAAGGACTAGCAATAACTACTTTTTTAACATTTGTTTCTTTAATTATATTTTTTACTTTGCTATAACATTGATTTAATAATATAACTATTTTACTTTTAGTTGTTACTAAATAATCTTTAATTTCTTCTTCAGCAGATAATGGATGAATCATATTGATAACTGCCCCAATTTTATTAATAGCAAAAAAGGTTATAACAGCCTCTGGTGTATTGGGCATACAAATAGTTACAACATCTTTTTCTTTAACACCTAAATATTTTAAACTACGAGCACATTTATCAATGTAATCCCAAAATACTTTATAACTCATTTTCTTGCCAAAATAATTAATTACTGATAAATGATCAAAATCTTTAGTATGATCCATCATATATTCATATAAAGATTTATCAGGAATATTTACTTTTAATTCTTCTTCCGTATAATAGTGTTCCCATAAAAATTTTTCTTTTCCCATAAAAATCCTTTCTTACTAAATAATTATATTATTTATTTTTAAATATAAACTTTTTTTGTATCAAATAATTACCAATAAATATTAAAAATTCAATTGGTATTTTAATAAATACTGGATCTAAATTATTAAATATTTTACTTAAAGCATTAACCACAAAAGCACTTGTTAACATTGCTACTACCACTAAGGAATAATATTTAATAATAGTTTCTTGCATATTTTTATTACTTTTAAATACTTTATCTTTATTCATTAAATAATTAAACAATGATGATATAATTCTAGCTAAAATGGTAGCAATTATTATTTTATAAGTAAAACTAAAAAATATAGTATTAAATATTTTAAATAATACTATATCTATTATAAAACTAAGTATTGCTATTATTATGTATTTTATAAATGTATTATTCATATATATCACATCACTATTATAACACTTATTTCTTTAATTAGTAAATTCATTACATAAATTTACTATGTTTCTTAGTCTCTCTATATACTACTATTCCTATACCAAATAATAATATTAAAGATAATAATGATGTTTTCATGCCTGTTTGAGGATTTTCAATTTGAGGATTACAAGATTTATCATATGCATCAGCAGTTACTACATTTCCATCTTTATCAAAGTAAGTATCACCAATCTTTTGGCAAGAATGACTAAAACAAGCAATTTCATAATTTTCTTTAGTAGTTTCATTACCTTTATTATCATAATAAATACCATCTTTAACATCACAAATTACAGCTGATTCACAACTTTCTTTCATGGCTTTTTCATCTGCAACTACATTTCCTTTTATATCAAAATATACGTCGCCAACTTGTTCACACACATGAGTTTCACATTCTTGAAGATATTTTATTTCGGTTGATTCTTTACCACTATTATCAAGATATAAACATTCATCACCTTTTTTAGGATTACATACTTTTTGACATTTACCAGGGAAACAATCTAAAAAATATTCTTTCCAAGAAACGCTAGCATTTTGGCTATTGTAATATTTATCTTCTACTATTTCGCATATATGTTGTTCTTGAATATCACAACTTTCTTTCATTGCTTCTTCACTACCAGCATTATGTCCTTCTTTATCATAATAAATACAATCTTTATTATTATTTGGATTACATACTTTACGACATGTATATGAATTACAATCTAAATCATATGCTTGCCAACTAACTTCTTCACCTTGTTTATTATAATATTTACCATTTTTATAAACACATACTTTACCACAAGCAACATTCATCGCTTTTTCATCTTTTACTACCTCATTGTTATTATTATAATAAATACAATTACTATTATTATTTGGTTCACATACTTTTTGGCATGAATAATTATTACATGCTTTTTCGTAATTTAACCATGAAACTTCTTCACCTTCATTATTATAATATTTGCCATCCTTATAAGCACATTTTTTACCACAAGCGACATTCATGGCTTTTTCATCTGCTACTTGATTATTTTTATTATCAAAATACATGCAATTATTGTTATTATTTGGTTCACATACTTTTTGACAGGAAACTATTTTGCAATCTTTCTCATATTCATTCCAAGTAACCTCTTCACCTTTACTATTGTAATATTTATTATCTGTAAATGAGCACTTTTTACCACAAGCAACATTCATCGCTTTTTCATCAGCTACTTCACTTTTATTATTATCAAAATAAATACATTCACTACCATTATCAGGATTACATACTTTTTGACATGATACTTTTTGACATGATAATTGGTATCTTCGCCAATCAACTACTTCACCATTTGCACTATAATAAGTTTTTACACCTGAATTAGTTTTTACTTCACATTGATAATTATCACTTAATTGACCTTGATATGCTTTATTACAATTTATAGCAGTTGGTACTTTAGTAAGAGTTATCGTTGCCATTTCATGATATCCTAAAGATTGTGTCCCAGTACTTGAAGCAAATTCATAATAATAAGTTATAACTCCATTAGAATTATCTTCTCTTTTTTGACTTACTAAATACCAACCATCTGATACATGAAAATTAGATTCGGTAAGATTAGTGAGAACAAGCGAAACTTTAACGTGATTCTTTACTACTGGTTTATCTGTTACATTAAAGCCAATTCGACAATTCTCAACACTAGCACTAGAGGCCGTACAATCTAAACCACCAACATATGTTAAACTAGCATTAACTTTGCTAGGTAAATTTATTATTATTAAAGCAAGTATTATTATTATAACTCTTTCTATTCTTTTCATATCAAATTCTCCTACTATGATTATAGCGCTATTATGTAATTCTTTCAATTAATTTTTATTTATTTTTTATTTATTTTTCTAATTCTTTTATTATTAAATTATTTATTTTTTCCACTGATTTATTATTATCAAGCTTATTTAAATTATTTTGAAATTTATTTAAAAAATCTTTATCATTTTCTATTTTATTAATTGTTCTTTTAAAACGCCATATACCTCTTAATGACATACCATATTTCTTTTGACTAACAAATTTAGCATTATACTTCTCTTGACCACCTAAACCAGGTAATAATAACATTGGAACTTTCATCTCTAAACATTCCGTAACTGTCGCCCCACCCGGTTTACTAATAACTAAATCACTAATCTTCATAATATTTAGTACATCATTAGTATATCCCAATACTTTAATATTTTTACATCCATATTTTTTAACTAATTTATCACACTTATTTTTTAATTTATTATTCTTTCCACAAACAAAAATTACATAAGAACTTACTTTCATTTTAACTAATGCTTTAAAATAATCATAATAGTACATACTACCAATTGATGAACCACCAAAAAATAAATAAACATTATGATTATCTTTAATATTATATCTTTTATATATATCTTTACAATGATCTAAATTTTTAATTTTAGTTATGTTTAAAGGAAGCCCAAAAGGGTAAATCTTTTTGGCTTCCACTCCCCTTTCAATAAGTTCTTTTTTTACTATTTCATTACCAACTATGTACCCATCTTCAATACCACTATTTCTTGTCCAACATTCATGAGTACAATAATCAGTTATTATGGTAAATAACTTAGAATTAATAATTCCTAGTTTATTATATAATGTAATAATATTACTAGCATAAAAATGACTAGAAATAACTAAATCTGGATTATATGCTGTTATAATTTTTCTTAATTCTTTATTATCATAACTTTTCTTAGCAACATGATTATGAGCTAACGTAGAAATTTTATGATCCATAAGTTCATAGAAAAAACTAAATATATGTTCTGTTCGATGAATACCAACAAAGTCCCATAACTTAATACCAAACTTACCTATTAAATTACCATAATCAGTAATATCTAATAATTTAACTTCAATATTTTTATTATTTTCTTCTAAATATTTTGCTACATATTCAGCAATTGATTTATGTCCAGAACCATACCTCGCATATAAAACCATTATCTTTTTCATTAGCTCACCACAATTTTATTATAACCTTTTTTTCTTAATAACACAATTAATTATTTATCCCTACATAAGAATTATATTTAGGATTATCATTAATATATGAAAATCGCAGATTAAGAAGTAATACTCCAACTATTAAAACAAAATAAAATAAAATTAAGCCCCCAAAATCAATCAATTTCTTTTTCATTTATATCACTCCTTCTTTCATTTTTATCTTATCATAAAACATTTGTTTGTATCAATACTTTTTTAAATTTATAAACATTTGTTTGACATTCTTTCTACTATAATGTAAAATTATTATTAGGAGGTCTTTATAGATGAAAAATGAATTAACCAAAAGACAAAAAGATGTATTAGACTTTGTTAAAAAATTTATCGCTGATCATGGTTTTCCCCCATCAATAAGAGAAATTTGTGCAGGTATTGGTTTAAGTAGTCCTGCTACTGCATTTGTCCACTTAAAGAAACTAGAAAATCTTGGCTATATTAAAACCACAAATAACAAATTTAGAACGATTGAAATTTTATGTGAAAATGAATTTTTAAAAACTAATGAGGATATTGTTAAAGTACCACTTCTTGGAAAAATAACAGCAGGTAATCCTATAACAGCAATCGAACAACCTAATGAGTTTTTTGATATTCCGGCCTCATTAATACCAGCTAAAGAAGAAGTATTTACATTACACGTTTCTGGTGAAAGTATGATTAATGTTGGTATTTATGATGGTGACTATGTAATTGTTAAAAGACAAAGTACTGCTAAAAATGGTGATATCGTCGTAGCCATGACAATGGAAAACGAAGCTACAATTAAAACATTTTATAAAGAAAAAAATCATATTCGTTTACAACCAGAAAATGATACTATGAGCCCAATTATTTTAGATAACTGTGTTATTTTAGGTGTTGCAATTGGTTTATATCGTAAATTATAATTTATTTAATTAACATAAAAAGGATGTTAGAAAACCATTTGGTTCTTCCGAAAGTTTGGGTATGAACTAAATATAGGCAGATAGAAATATACAAAATTTTCTATCTGTTTTTATATTAAATCAAATAAAGAAAAACCTTCTTTAGTAGCTAAAAATGCAACATAACATTTTCGAAATAAGTTGACTAATTTTGATTTTCCATATACAATTCTT
>CANRQF010000034.1 GCA_947632715.1 uncultured Bacilli bacterium
ATATAAAAGTATGATATAATTATAAAGTGCATGAAAAAGGTGTTAATTTAATGAAAATAAATAAAGAATATAAAGAAATTACTAGTGATATTATCAATGATGAGCACTTTATAGAATTAAAAGATGATAATCATCATGGATCTAGTAGATATGATCATTGCAAAAGAGTATCATATTTAAGTTTTTTAATGGCTAAATTTTTGAAAGCTAATTATCGAGATACTGCTATATCTGGATTATTACATGACTATTTCCATGGTGTTACTAACTCAAACGAAGATATTTCGTATTTAACTCATCCTAATACTAGTATTATTAATGCTAAAAAAGATTTTAATATTAATAGTGAAGAAGAAGAAATAATACGTACCCATATGTATCATTATGCTTTAGTAAAACATACATTACCTTTTATAAATAAGAGAGAAAAGGTTTCTGCTAAAGAGTATAAACCTACTTCTAAAGAAGGTTATATTGTTTGTTTATCAGATTTACTAGTATCAATATATGAAGTTGGGGTTTTTAAAGTAAGATATAAAACTTGTTTATACTTTTTATTTTTGATTAATTTAATAAATTATTATGGTGGCTAGTATGAATAAATTTCCAAAACATATAGCAATTATAATGGATGGTAATGGTAGATGGGCTCAAGAAAGAAATTTAAAAAGAAGTGAAGGCCATAAAGCAGGGGGAAAAGCTTTAGAAAAAATTGCTTTGTATGCCAAAAAAATAGGTGTTGAATATTTATCAGTTTATGCTTTTTCTACCGATAACTTTAAAAGAAGTAAAGAAGAAGTAGATTTTCTTATGAATCTACTTATTTATTATTTTAATGAAAAATTAGATAAGGTTATTAAAGAAGGAGTTAAGATTGTTTTTAGTGGAAGAAGAGAAAATCTTAGAACTGATGTTTTAGAAGCAATGGATAATATTGTTAAAAGAACGGAAAATAATAAAGATTGTGTTTTAAATATATGTTTAAATTATGGTGCTCAAGAAGAAATAGTTGATGCTACCATAAAAATAAATGAAGATATAAGTAATGGTAAACTTAAAATAAAAGATTTAAATAAAATGACATATTATAAATATTTATATCAAGATTTACCACCAATCGATATATTAATTAGAACTGGTAAAGAACATCGTTTAAGTAATTTTATGTTATATCAATTAGATTATGCTGAGATCTATTTTTTAAACAAATATTTTCCTGATTTTAATGATCAAGATTTACTTGCCATCATTGAAGATTATCAAAATGTAGATCGTAGATTTGGAAATGTTAAAACTAATTGAAAAATATAAATAAATAATTTATAATTAATTTAGGAAGTGCTAATATGGAAAAAAAGAATTTAATTAATTTTATTTCATCTCTAGTTGTTGTTTTAATCGGAGCAATAGTCTTAATATTACCAATTTTTAAAATAGAAAATATTAGATTAATATTTATTTTGATGATAACAGCTTATGGTATGGTTAATGTTATTAAAAATCTTGTACTCTTAAGTAATAAAGAATATTCAGGATTTTCGTCAGCAATTGCTTCAATTGTTGTCTTAATAGCATTAATGTTTATTGAAATTGATGATAATCCTTGGAATTTAGCATTAATATTATTTATCTGGATTATATTAATTAGTTTAACCAAATTAAAAGAAGCAGATTATTATCATGATCGAAAGAATAAATTATGGTTAATAAATATCGTAAATTTATTATTATTTATATTAACTGGTATTCTTACGACATTGAATTTATGTTGTACTAGTGATGTTCAAATTATTATTTTAGGATTTTTCTTTATAATCAATGGTATTTTAGATTTAATGATACCATTAGTAAATCATTTATTAGAGAAAAAATAATGGGGCTTTAATTTAAGCCTCATTTTTATTTTTTTCATTAACATCTTCATTTTTCTTATTTGTTGATAAGAAGGTAACTCGTTCAGCAATTACATCAGTTATATAATGAGTTTTACCATTTTCATCTTCATATTTACTTGATTGTAATCTTCCTTTAACACCAATAACATCACCAATGCGACAATATTCTGTTGTAGTAGAAGCAATATTATTCCAAAGTATACATCTAATAAAATCTGTTTCATATAATCCTTCAGAATTTTTAAAATTACGATTAACAGCTAAAATGACAGTTGTAACTTTTTTATTTTTTTCTATTTCTACAACGGCAGGATTCTCAGTTAATCGTCCTACTAAAATAACATTATTCAACATATGTCCTCCTTTCGTTGTAGAGATTAACATAAAAAAATGAAAAAAACTAATTGCCAAAATTCAGAAAAAGAGAATAAAAAAGTTGAAAAAAATTTAATTATTTAATTAAAATAGTTTAATAAATTAAAATTTTAGTAAAAATAAAAAAAAAACAAATTTGTTCTTAATCTTTAATTAATCTATTGAGTTCTACGGCATATTCCATTGGTAATTGTTTTTTAAAATCAGCAATAAATCCCATAATAATTAATTCTTTGGCAGAATCTTCTGATAATCCTTTACTCATTAAATAATTTAATTTATCAGCACTAATTTTAGAGATAGTGGCTTCATGTTCTATGATACTTGAATCATTTTCAATGATATTTTTAGGATAAGTATTACTACTAGATAAATTGTCTAATATAAGTGTATCACATTTTACTTTAGCTTTAGAATTACTAGCATTTTTAGTTATTTTAACCATACCCCTATAATTAGATAAACCACCATTTTCTGAAATACTCTTACTTGTAATATTACTCTTAGTATTCTTACCTAAATGAATCATTTTAGCTCCAGCATCTAACTTTTGAATATCTTTAGCATAAGCAATAGATAAACTATTACCTAAAGCATGATCACCTTTTAAAATACAACTAGGATATTTCATCGTAATTTTACTACCAATATTACCATCAATCCATTCCATAATACCATAATCATCGATAATAGCTCTTTTAGTAACTAAATTATAAACATCATTTGACCAATTTTGAATAGTAGAATAACGACATTTAGCATGTTTACCAACATATATTTCAACAACCCCAGCATGTAGAGAAGTACTAGAATAACTTTTAGCAGTACAACCTTCAATATATTCTAAACTACTATAATCATCAACAATAATAATTGTTCTTTCAAATTGACCTAAAGATTCACTATCAATTCTAAAATAACTTTGTAATGGACGATCTAGAGTAGTATGAGGTGGAATATAAATAAATGAACCACCACTCCATAAAGCACCATTTAAAGCTGTATATTTATTTTCGTCATATTTTACTAAATTATTAAAGTATTTATAAAAAAGTTCTGGGTATTGTTTTAAAGCATCATCGGTACTCATAAAAATAATCTCTTTATCAGTTTTATTTTTATGATAAACAACTTCGCTTTCATATTGATTAGATACCCCATCTAAATATTTTTCTTCAGCATCAATAACTCCTAAATCTTGAAAAGTATTTTTTATTTCACTTTTAACATCTTCCCATTTATTCTTAGTATTATCTATATCACTTTTATAATAATTTATATTATTAAAATCTATATCTATTTTAGGGCCAAAATGAGGATTATCAAGTTCTTGAAATTTTTTAAAAGAATTAAGACGAAATTTTAACATTTTATCATCTTCGCCTTTTTTACTAGATAACCATTTAATAAAATTTTCATCTAACTTTTTCATAAACATCCCTCTAAATATAATACTATAAAAATTATTTAAAAACAATTGTATTTTAGTAATTACTTTGATACAATTAACATAATAGGAGATGTATTAAATGAGTAATGAAGAGTATTTAATAAATTTATATAATTCATATCCTAATGCTCACTATTTTACAATTAAAGATAATAAATTAGTATTAGAAATTGAAGATCGAGCATATGAATTACCTATTAAAGATTTTAATTTATCTAAAATTAATCCCAATATCTTTTTATTAAAACCAGTTGAAGCATTTCAAATTATTTATCTTCTTCTTTTATTAACTCAAGATATTATTGATAAAAATGAAGAGAATATTGTAACTAATTATACTTTTAGATATATAGAATTAAGTAATAAAGTAAATACTTTTGAAGATAGTAATATTCAATTAGAACATTCTTTATTAAGTATTCCAATGTATACTGCTGATGATCCATTATATATTAACAAACCAGCAAGTAGAATTATTAGAAGTATGCTTGATAATTATGCTTTAGAACAAGATAAAGAAGAGAGCGAAAAGGGTGGAAGAGGAAATTCAAGAGTACTAAAAAATCCGAATGGTTCAATTAATTTTGATGAAGGAAACAATTTTATAGATTATAGTAAAGCTGGATTTGTCACTCTAGTTTTAATACTGGGAGCTGTTGCAATAACAGTAACTTATATAACAACATATATATTAAATAAATAATAAAAGGCTGCCATAGCAGCCTAATTTTTTTATTTGGATTCAACAATTAGTTTAATAGCAGTTTTTTGTTCACCATTAATTGTGATATCATTGAATGCCGGTATAACTACTAAATTATCTCCCGTTGGAGCTACAAAACCTCTACAGATAGCAATTGCTTTAATAGCTTGATTAAGTGAACCTGCTCCGACAGTTTGTAATTCAACACTTCCTTTTTCACGATAAATATTTGCTATAGCTCCCGCTACTTTACTAGGATTTGATTTACTAGATACTTTTAAAATTTCCATAATACGTTCCTTTCTTTTATACAATTAAAATATATGAAGTCAAAAAATAAATATTACTGTACTAAAATATTCTTAAATAATTATAATTTATTAGGTGAAGTAATGAAAAATATATTTAAATTATTAGGGATTGGGACAATTCTTTTATTTAGTTTTTATTATACAGAAAAATTTAGTAATATTGTTATAAATAATAGTTCTTTAGTAAAAGAAATTAATAATAATAAAAATGAATATAATATTGAAGCAGTTAGTGCTGTTATTGATGATGAATATATTATTCCTGGTTTAAATGGTTATGCCGTTAATGTTTTAAAAAGTTATAATAATATGAAATTTTTAGATAATTTTAATTCTAATTATTTAGAATATGATATTGTTAAACCAAATATATCTCTTGAAAATAATAAAAATAAGATAGTTAAATATGGTAATATTAAAAAAAATAGTGTTGCTCTTATAATTAAAGATAATATTGATATATTAAATTATTCTAAAGAAAAAAATATAAAAATTACAAGATTAATAGATCATAATACCTTTGAAAAAAATAGTAATTATGAACAAATTAATTATGATTATGTAGAGTATAATAAAGTAGAGAATATGTTAAATAATATTAATAAAAATAAAAATATTTGTTATGTTGATTCTTATATAGAAGAAGTATGTAAAAATGATAAATATTTAATTACTGATAGTTTAAAATTAAATAATTATAATTTAGCAAGTATAAAAGATAAAATAAAAGGAGGATATATCATTTTTATAAATGATAATGTAAGTTTAGTAGACTATAAATTATTACTAAAACAAATATATTATCAAAGTTTAAGTATAATACCTGTTAGTGAGTTAATTAGTGAAGAAAGATAATATTGCATTAGTAATTTATTTGTGCTAAAATAAAGTTCCTGTTAAGGAGGAAGTGGCAATGACACTAGATTTTACAAATAGTAAAGTTTCAATTGAAAAAATAGGAGAAAAATTGTCCGTTTTAGACAAAGTTTATGATAAGTATTTAAAGAAAATTTATGAAGATTATGAAAGGTTTATCAAAAAAGATCTATTAAATTTAGTTGAATGTTATTATGATAATCATATAGAAATTCAAAAAGAACCATTTATTTCCTTTGTGACTAAAGGTTCCTTATTTGAAAATATTAGAACTGAATTATTACTTAATTTTTTTAGAGAAAATAAATTAGGAGAAATAAAAAGTTTTCCTAATTTTAAAGGAATAGATGAAAACGATGTTAAATATTCTTTAAAAACTCAATTTAATATTACTTTTAATTCTAATGTTACAACGCATAAATTATTTGATGCTTGTATTAAAGAAAATTTAACTTTAGAAGAATTTGCTAAAAACATAAGAGGCAGTTATGCCGTAAGAATAAAAGCAGAAATTGATAGACAAAGAAAAGAAAATATAATGACTGAAGAAATTAAAACATCTTTAAGAAGTGTTATTCCTACATTTGAATTTGATAATCCTTTAATTCCTTATGTTATGTATAGATTAATAGTAAATGAATTTAAAAGAAATAATTATTTTGCTGAGTATTCGGAAGAAGAACGTTTAGCCAAAGGCTTAATTACGATAATGTCAATGTATTTTGATTTAGAAGATATCAGTATGATAACAAATATAGATATAACGGATATAATAAATATAACTAGTGATGTATCTAAAACATTAATAAGAGATTGATTTTAATCTCTTTTTTTGTTATAATTTTACTTGATGAAGAACTTTTAGAAAGAGTGATTAAATTGAGTAAAATTAATATTTTTGGTTTAGGAGGACTTGCCGAAAATGGAAAGAATTCTTATGTAGTTGAAATAGATAGTAATATTTTTGTTTTTGATTGTGGTCTTAAATATGCTAATTCTAATTTATTAGGTATTGATTATATAATGCCTGATTTTAGTTATTTAGTTAAGAATAGAAAAAGAATAAAGGGAATTTTTATAACTCACGGTCATAGTGAAAATATGGGAAGTATTACGGACTTAGTTAAAGTATTACCTAATGTAAAAATATATGCAACTAAATTTACTAAATTTGTTTTAGAAGAATATGGAATAGAAGATAAAAATATTATTGAAATAAAACCACATAAAAAATTAACTTTTGATAATAATATATCTATTTTTCCTCTTGCTGTTTCGCATAGTATTCCTGATGCCGTTATGTATGTCATTAATACTAAAGACGGGGCAATATGTTATTCTGGTGATTTTGTTATTGATCCAACTATGTTAAATCATTATGATATGGATTTAGGTAAGATTGCTTATATTGGTAAACAAGGTGTCTTATGTTTTATGTGTGAATCTACATTCTCTGAAAGAAAAGGATATACATCCCCTAATCATCGTTTAGAAGAATATTTTAAAGATATAATTAAACATAATGAACAAAGAATATTATTTTCATTATTACCATATCATCTATATACAATTAATGATATATTTAATGCAGCAAGAAATACGCATCGTAAAATTGTTATTATGGGTAAAAAATTACAAAATGTTGTTAACTTTGCTATAAAAGAAAAATATTTAGAAGTAGAAAATGGTATTATTGGTGATTTATCAAATATTAATGATGATAATTCTATATTATTAATAAGTGATGAAAGAACTAATCCCTATGCTAGTATAAGTAAAATATTACATGGTTATGATAAATATATTAATTTAAAAAATAGTGATACTATTGTTTTTGCAGAACCAAGATATGATAATAATGAGAAAGCGTTAGTAAAACTTGAAAATGAACTTGCTAAATTTGGTTGTAATATTATTAATTTGCCAAGTGATAAAATTATTTTACATCATCCATCTAGTGAAGATTTAATGGTTATGATTAAGTTAGTTCAACCTAAATATTATATGCCTGTTAAAGGTGAATATAGGTATATGGTAAATAATGCTAATCTAGCTAGTAAATTAGGAATTAAGGCAGAAAATATAATATTAAAACAAAATGGGGAAGTAGTAACATTTGAAGATGGTAAATTAATAGATAAACATAGTAAAGTTAAAGTTAATGATATATTAATTGATGGTTTATCTAATGAAGATGTTGGAGAACTAGTTATTAAAGATAGAGAAATGTTATCAGAAAATGGTATTGTTTTAGTAAGTGCAACTATATCTAAAAAAGATAAAGTAATGTTAGTTGGGCCAGAAATTACTACAAGAGGTTTTATTTATGTTAAAGATAGTAAAGATTTAATATTAGAAATAAAAAACATATGTGAAAATATAATAAATCGTAATATTACACCAACATTTGTTGATTATAATAAAATTAAAGTAGAAATAAGAGAAGAATTAAGTAATTATTTATATGAGGAGACAGAATGTAAGCCAATGATAATTGCAGTAGTTCAAGAAGTATAAAATAATAAAAATCATCCATCATATTATTAGGGTGATTTTTTTATGGCAAAGAAAGAAAGCATGGAAGTAGAATTTTTAAATTTCATTTATAAGGGAGCTGATATGGGAGTTATAGGCATTGATAATGTTATAACTAAAGTTCAAAATGAAAAAATGGAAAAATTGTTAAAAACAGAAAGAGAAGAATATGAAAATATTAAAAAAGAAACAGAAAATGTTTTAAAGAAATATGGGCGTCAAACTGAAGAAGTAGGAACTATGGCAAAAATGAGTACCAAAATGATGAGTGAAATGGAAATGCTTAAAGATAATAGTGATCAAACTATTGCGAAAATGATGATGGAAGGATCTAATAAGGGAGTTATTGAAATTCAAGAAAAAATTAATAATTATAAAGTAAAAGATGCTGAAATAATTGTGTTAGCCAATAAACTTAAATCAACAATTGAGAATAATATCGATGATTTAAAAAAATATTTATAAAATCCAGCCTTAGCGCTATTTTTTCGTGATTTTTATTAAATTTTTGTTGACAATTACTTCTAGTTAGTATTATACTTAAGAAGTAATGCCCGATTAGCTCAGCCGGTAGAGCGCACGGCTGTTAACCGTTAGGTCGTAGGTTCGAGTCCTACATCGGGCGCCATTTAAAAATTAACTTCCTAATTTGGAAGTTTTTTTGTGGTTAACAGCGTGATACATCTTAATTTTAATATTATAGATTTAAAAAAAGATAAGATCACTATATTTTGTGCTTTTTTAAATTATATATTTGTTGTATAATACTTTAAAAGAAAGAAATTTTAAAGGTGAAATATGCAAAAAAAATTTTTATTACAATTAAAAGAAAGACTAACAAAAGCCGTAAGTGAAAATAATATTTATGATATTAACTTAATAGAGGAATATTTAAAAAATCCATCACTATTGAATGAAGAATATTATTCACAAGAAAAATTTACAGGCTATGCAAGTATAGATAAGCCCCATATTAAATATTTTAAAAAGGGTACTTTGGATGTATCGCTTCCTAAAATGAAGATGTATGATTATCTTTATTTAAGAAACAAAAATAATTTAAATTATATTGCTCTTAATTTTTATGGAAGAAAAATAACTTATAGAGAAATGTTTTATAATATTGAGCAAGTAGCAAAATCTTTCTTGAAAATGGGAGTAAAAGAAGGAGATAATGTTGTTATATCTATGCCAACAACTCCAGAATCTGTTTATATGTTATTTGCTCTAAATAGAATTGGAGCTGTACCAGTTGAATTAGATCCACGAACAACTGCAAAAGATATTGAGTCAACTATCAAAGAATCTAAAACTACGTTTTATATTACTATGGAAGATTGTGCACCAATGATTGATGAAATATTAACAAATAGTAGAACGATAAAATCTCAATTACAAAAAGTTATGTTTATTTCACCAACACAATCATTGCCTTTTGGAATGAATTATTTATCAGATTTTAAAGATTATATTGAAAGAATGAAAGGAATAAAACCTAAAGTTCCAATTAAAGATGAATATATGAATTGGGATAAATTTATAAAAAATGGCAGAAATTACCAAGGAAAAATTGATTCATTATATAAAGAAAACGAAATAGCGGAAATAATTTATACAAGCGGTACTACAAGCTCTCCAAAACCAATAGGATATACAAACGAAACGTTTACTGCTATGGTTAGACAAGTAGAACTTGGAGAAAATGACTATGCTCCAAGAGATAAAAATTTAGATATAATACCATTATTTCTTGGCTTTGGTTCTAATAATGGTGTTTACACAATTTTAGCATTTGGAATGGAAGATATTTTAATACCGGTTCCTGTAATTGATGGCTTACCAAAATTAATTGAAAAATTTAAACCTAATCATATTTTAGGGGCACCAGTTCATATGAAAGTTTTACTTCGTTATTTACAAACAACCCCAAAATCTCTACAAGATTTATCATTTATAAAATCTTTAGTGTGTGGAAGTGCAGCATTAGAAAGTTCAAAACAATATGAACTTGATGAAGAACTATCTAGAAGAGGTTGTAAAATAAAAGTAGGTCCTGGGTATGGACAAAATGAAGCAGGCCCTGGAATATGCTTTTCTTCCGATTCATTTTTAGAAAATAAAAAACCTGGTTGTTCTGGTTATCCTTTAATATTTACAACTATATCAATATTTGATCCAGAAACCAATAAAGAGTTAAAATATGGTGCGGATTTAGAAGGAGAAATAAGATATAAAACTCCAACTTCAATGAAAGGTTATGTCTTTGATAGAGAAGAGGAAACTTCAAAATATTATCAAGTGGGATTAGATGGTACAGTTTGGTGCCATTCAGGAGATTTAGGTAAAATTGATAGTGATGGTGGATTATATGTTACAGGTAGAATTGAAAGACAAATTGGTAGAAGTGGATTTAAATTTTCTCCAGCTGAAATAGAAGATTTTATAGTAGCACATATATCTGCTGTTGAATCTTGCGCACTTATTGGTAAGCCTGATGAGATAGAAGAGAATATTCCAATTTTATATTACTCATTAAAGCCTGAATATCAAGAGTCTAGCGCAGTAATAAGACAAGAAATAATTACTTTATGTCAAAAATTAAAAGAATATAAGATTCCAGCTGATTATATAGAAAGAGATATACCATTAACTCCAAATTTAAAACCTGATTTTAAAAAATTAGAAAAAGAAACATTGGGATTAAAATTAATTAAAAAAACAAATTAGAATAAAATTTTTAATTTGTTTTTTTGTGTGTTATAATTTATGTAGAGTAGCTTAAAAAGGTAATAGGATATAAAGAGGTGTGATATGGATAGTAGTTATATTATATTAATAATTAATTTTATATATGCTAGCATTATTGCTTTGATATTTTTTGTTAAGAAAAATGTTAAAAATATAGAAACAAAGATATTTAGTAGTTTAATTATTTCTAATATAATAGGGTTAATTTTAGAATTTTTATGTGGATTTTTGATTAAAGGATTACCATCAAAAGAAATAATTACATTTATTGTAAATAAATTACATATAATTAATATAATTTTTTGGATAACTGCTTTTACAATTTACGTTATAGTAATTTCTTTTGGAATAGAAAAAATTAAACAAAAATTTAAAAATGTTAACTTATATGGAATTATTTATGGTTACTTATTCATTTTGTTTATAATTTCATATATTTTACCAATAAAATACTTTAATGATGGAAATTATATATATAGTTATGGAGCCTCAACTAATTTAATTGTTATATTATGTATGGTTTATTTAATGATAGATATTTATTCAATAATAAAAAATCTAAAAAATCTAAGTAAACTAAAATTAATACCTTTATTTGTATTAGTTGTAGGATTAATTATTACGTTTATAATAAGAACTATTAATCCAGGTTTAATTTTAATAACTACAATTTTTTCTATTGTTACAGTTATTATGTACCAAACAATTGAAAATCCTGATGTTAAATTATTAAAAGAGGCAACTAATGCTAAATTATATGCTGAAAAGGCTAATCGTGCTAAGTCTGACTTTTTATCTAGTATGTCACACGAAATAAGAACACCTTTAAATGCAATTATCGGTTTATCTGAAGATAATGCTACGTATTATGATAAAGTTCCAAAAGAAGTAGTTGAAAATACAAAAGATATATTAAATGCTTCACATACACTTTTAGAAATTGTTGGTAATATTTTAGATATTAATAAAATTGAATCTGAAAAGATGGAACTTGTTGAATGCAAATATAATTTTAGAGAAGAAATTGAAAAAATGGCTAAAGTTACTGCATCAAGAATAGGTGATAA
>CANRQF010000035.1 GCA_947632715.1 uncultured Bacilli bacterium
TCCCTGGGCTGTAATTCGGCGATGGCAAGAGGAGCAATGCCTTATGAACTAGCTCCAACCTTTGTCTTTTTAGCAAGCGATGATTCAAGTTATATGACAGGTCAAGTTATTCATAATAATGGTGGGGAAATAATGGGATAAAATATCCCTTTTTTAGTTGACATGAAGTATTTTATTATTTATAATAGTCATCTGTTAAAAAACATTTTAAATTAAAGAAAAGGAGTGGGTTTAAATGTTACAAGATTTTGTTAAAGAATATATGGGGTTAAATTCAATAGATGAAATATTAAACGTAAATAAAGAAAATTTAAATGTTAATTCACAAGTTTTATATGATTCTATTTATAATTATAGTATTGATAGCGAAAATTTCTTTTACTTATTTGCTACTATATTTAACGAATATACAAAGTTAAATTTAACACTTAATAAAGAAACTAGAACAACAAAAGATGATTTTACTATTGAATCATTAGTATTAACAGATAATTCTAATATTAAAATTACTTTAGTAGAAAGTTGTGAAAATAAAGTTTTAAATTCTACTTTTAATGTGGTTAATGATGAGTTGTGGGATAGTTTTACTTTAAAAGAAATTAATAATATTGAATTTAGTGATGTATTAAAAGCTGTATTTTATCAAACTTTGTTTAGTTATTTAACTATGCATGAAAAGGAAATAATTGATAGTTTTAAATCTTTTTATATAAATAATGAAGCAACATATTTAGCAATTATTAATGAATGTAATAGTACTATTATTTCGTTAGATGAAAAGAAGAAAAGTATTCAAAAAGAAGTTATTGATGCAAATGAAAAAAATCGTAATATTGATGGCATTAATAGAAATATTAATAATTTATTAAAATCTACTATAAATACTGGAGAAATTACTGATCAAGCATTTATAAATGATAGAGAAAAAATATTTGCTAAAGCTAAAAATGAATATTTAAATACAACAATTAGTAATATTAATGGTTATATGGCATACATCAATGAATATATTGGTAAAACTGTTTATAAACTAGAAAGTATGCGTGTAGAATTAAATAAAATTAATCGTTTATTTAATGAACATACATTATCATTAAAAAAATAATTTAAGGTGAATTCTCAAAGTAAAAGCAACTCATAGTATTAAAGTTGCTTTTACTTTGAGAATTAAGACATTTTTTAAAATTAATGAAATATGCTTGTAAAAAGAGGATTTATTTGATAAAATACTCTTGGCTGTTAAAGTCAAATAAACATTAGTTTTTAGTACAGGCCGAGTGCTATTAATAGTGGTATCTGTATGTTTAAAAAAACTAAGAAGAAAAAACGAAAGGAAGAGTGATTTATTATGGCCGTAGTTTCTATGAGTTATTTATTAGAAGCTGGAGTTCATTTTGGCCATCAAACTAAAAGATGGAATCCAAAAATGAAAGAATATATCTTTACAGCAAGAGAAGATATATATATTATTGACTTGCAAAAAACCCAAAGTTTGTTAGAGGAAGCACACAATGAGATTAAAACTATTGCTGAAAATGGTGGAAAATTCTTATTTGTTGGTACTAAAAAACAAGCTCAAGAAGTATGTGTTGAAGAAGCAACACGTAGTAAATCTTATTATGTAACTGAAAGATGGTTAGGAGGAACACTTACTAATTTCCGTACAATTCGCCGTCGTGTAAAACGTTTAGAAGAAATTGAAGAAATGGAAAAAGAAGGTAAATTTGAATTACTTCCTAAAAAAGAAGTTATTGGACTTAAGAAAGAATATGATAAGTTAAATAAGATTCTATGTGGTATTAGAGAAATGGATAAATTACCACAAGCTTTAATTGTTATTGATCCTAAAAAGGAATACAATGCCGTTAAAGAAGCTAGAAAATTAAAGATACCTGTATTTGGTATAGTTGATACTAATGGTGATCCAGATGATGTAGATTTTGTTATTCCAGGAAATGATGATGCAGTACGTTCTATTAAAGTTATGCTTGGTGTACTTAATAATGCTATTTGTGAAGCAAATGGTTTAGAAGTTGTTGATTACATTAGTGAAGAAGATAAAAAAGGTACTACTAAAGAAGAAGTTAGAATGGAAGAATTAATTAAGTCTGATAAATTTAATAGTGCTAAGAAAGATGATTTAGAAGAAGAAAAGCCTGTAAAAGAACATAGAGAATATAAGAAAAATAATCATAAAAAAGAAAATAATGAAGAAGTAAAAGAAGAAGCAAAAGAAATAGAAGAAAAAGTAGAAGAAAGTAATAGTGACTTAGAATCTAAGACACTTGCAGAACTTAAAGCAATGGCTAAAGATGCTGGTGTTAAAGGTTATAGTACAATGAAAAAAGAAGAATTAATTAATAATTTAAAATAGGAAGGGAGTAAATTAATTATGAATATTACCGCTAGTATGGTTAAAGAATTAAGAGAAACATCTGGTGCTGGTATGATGGATTGTAAAACTGCTCTTACGGAATGCAATGGTAATATGGAAGAAGCAATGAACTATTTAAGAGAAAAGGGAATTGCTAAATCTGCTAAGAAAGAAAGCCGTATTGCAGCTGAAGGTCTTGCAAATATTTATGTTGATGGTAATAAAGCTGTTATATTAGAAGTTAATTCAGAAACAGACTTTGTTGCTAAAAATGAAGAATTTACAAAGATGATTGATGTTATTGGTAAGACACTTTTAAAAAGTGATGCTAAAACATTAGAAGAAGCAAATGCTTTAGAAACAGAAAGTAATGGAACTATTTCTGAATATATTGTTTCAATGGTTGCTAAAATTGGTGAAAAATTATCATTTAGAAGATTTGAAATAGTTAATAAAGATGATTCAGAAGTATTTGGAGCATATTTACATATGGGTGGAAAAATTGCCTCTCTTACAGTATTAAAGGGAGCAAATGAAGAAGTAGCAAAAGAAGTTGCAATGCAATCGGCTGCTATGAGACCACAATATTTAAATATTGAAAGTGTTCCTGCAGATGTTGTAGAAAATGAAAGAAAAATTCAAAAAGAATTAGCAATTAATGAAGGTAAACCTGCCGATATAGCTGAAAAAATGGTTGAAGGAAGAATTAAGAAATTTTATAAAGAAATTTGTTTAGTTGAACAACCATTCATTAAAGATGGTGATTTATCAGTAGCAAATTACGTAGCTAATAATGGTGGAGAAGTAATAAAAATGATTCGTTATGAAGTTGGCGAAGGAATGGAAAAACGAAACGATAACTTTGCTGAAGAAGTAATGAATCAAGTTAAAGGAAATTAAAAAGTTGGACTATCCAACTTTTTTTGCCTAGTTAAAATAAGGAATTTATTATGAATATTGATAAAAAAATAAAGTTATTACGTTCTAAAATAGATAATAATGAAAAAGAAATTAATAGATTAAATACGTTAAAAAATTATGATGGTGCTATCTTAGATTTATTAAATTTATGTAAATATTGTTTAAATGAGAAAAAGAAAAATTGTTTAGATCCTTTAAGTAAGTATATATCATATATTAATTTTAATTTTTCTACTTTACCAGAAGTATCTGAACAATCAAATTTTATTGCTTATGATAATATTATAAATATTCAATTATTTTTTGAATCTTGGGATGATTTAGAAACCAATATAAATCTTGATGTATTAAGTGAAATGATTAAAAATTATGGAATATTATTAAGTAGTGAGTCTTTTATTGGTAAATCTATAAATACTCCTAACACGGAAGTTAGTAAAAAGATATTATCGATTATATATCCTAAATTATCTTTAGTTGAAGAAAGTAAATTTAGTAGAACAAGGCTAAAAAGCAAAAATACTTGAATACAATTAGTACATGTGTTATAATTATAAACGACCCAAAAGGTATGTAATCCGCTTAAAAGAAATATATATTAATGATTACAGGTAATATTTTATTAGAAAGGAAGTAAAAAATGGCAAATTTAGTTGACAAAATTAATGCTCGTCATATTCGTAAAGACATTCCTGAATTTCGTGTTGGAGACACAGTTCGTGTTGATGTTTGGGTAAAAGAAGGTAAGAAAGAAAGAATCCAAGCTTTTGAAGGTTTAGTAATTGCTAAAAGAAGTGGTGGTATTTCTGAAACATTCTCAGTTCGTAAAACATCAAGTGGTGTTGGCGTAACAAGAATATTCCCTGTTAATGCTCCTACTATTGATAAAATAACTGTTATTAAAAAGGGAAAAGTTAGAAGAGCAAAACTTAACTTTATTAAAAATATGCGTAGCGAATATAGAGTTAAAGAAAGAAATTAAGGTAATAAGCCTTAATTTTTTTTGACTTTAAATATTGAATTCATTAAATTAGTAATATATAATTATAATGGTAATGATTAAAAGGTGATTGTATGAAAATAATAAAAAGTTTACTTCCATATTTAACTATTATAATGATTGTGGTGGTGATAAGGACTTTTTTAATTACACCAGTAATTGTAAATGGACCTAGCATGAAACCAACGTTAAAAGGTAAAGAAATAATGTTATTAAAGAAATTTGATACTAATTATGAAAGATTTGATATTGTAGTTGTTAATAAAAGTGTTGATGGAGAAAATCTAATTAAAAGAGTAATTGCCTTACCAAACGAAACCATTGAATATAAACATAATAAACTTTATATTAATGATGAAGTAATTGAAGATACATATGGTCTTGGAGATACTGGTAATATACAAAAAATAACATTAAGTGATGATGAATATTTTATAATGGGTGATAATAGAGAAAATTCAACAGATAGTAGAGAACTTGGTGTTATTAAAAAAAGTGAGTTAGAAGGAACTGTTGATTTTATATTATATCCTTTTAATAAGTTTGGAAAGGTAGAATAATTATGATACATAATATGAAACTTAATACAGAACCGTTTACTAAAATAAAAAATGGTACTAAAACAATAGAATTAAGATTATATGATGAAAAAAGAAAGCTTTTACATATTGGAGATGTTATTGAATTTACTAATATCGTAACATTAGAAAAAATAGCAGTTATAGTAGATGATTTATATAAGTATGCTAATTTTGAAGATTTATATAAAGAACATGATAAAAAAGATTTAGGATATAGTGAAAATGAAATAGCAGATCCTCATGATATGGAACAATATTATTCAAAAGAAGAACAAGCTAAATATGGGGTATTAGGTATAAAATTTCATTTAAAAGAAGATTAATATTTTAAAGATAACTATGATATAATCAAAAATAGGAGGAAAAGATGATTAAAAAAGCTGTAGTATTTATAATGGATGGTTTGGGAGATAGACCTATAAAAGAATTTGATAATAAGACACCACTTGAATATGCCCATACCCCAAATTTTGATAAATTAGTTAAAGAGTCACAATGTGGTTTAATGTATACTTTAGGAAGGGGAAAAAGACCAGGTAGTGATACTGCTCATCTTTCAATATTTGGCTATCCAATTGATAAGTATTATACTGGTAGAGGTCCAATTGAAGCTGCTGGTGTTGGTATAGAGCTTCAAGAGGGAGATGTTGCTTTTCGTGGTAATTTTGGAACAGTTGATGAAAATTTACATGTAATTGATAGAAGAGCTGGAAGAATTAAAGATGTTACAATTTTTGCAAGTGCCCTAGATGGCATGGAAATTGATGGTATTAAATTTATTATTAAACCAGGTTCTGCTTACAGAGCTGGCGTAGTAATGCGTGGTAAAGGATTATCTAGTAATATCACTAGTGCCGATAGTCATGTAGAGGGTGATGTAGTTCACGAAATAGTTCCATTAGATAATAGTCAAGAAGCAATTTTTACAGCAAGTGTACTTAATAAGTTTATGAAAAAATCATATGAAATTTTAGATAATTTAGAAGAAAATAAAACAAGAGAAAAAAATGGTGAATTAAAAGCTAATTTCTTATTATTAAGAGGAGCTGGTGTTTATCCTAATTTACCAAAGTTTACCGATAAATGGGGATTTAATAAAGCTTGTTGTATAGCTGGTGGTGGCTTATATAAAGGTGTTGGAGCGTTCTTAGGTATGGATTTAATTAATGTGCCTGGTGCTAATGCGCAAGTTGATACTAATATTGAAGGTAAGTTTATCGCTGCAGTTGAAGCTTTAAAAACATATGATTTTGTTTTTTTACATATAAAACCAACGGATTCTCTTGCAGAAGATGGTAATTATAATGGTAAAAAAGATTTTATTGAAAAAATAGATAAATATGTTTCCATTTTAAATGAAGTAGATGATGAAACATTAATAGTTATTACAGCCGATCATTCAACGGCATGTGAATTAAAAGCTCATAGTGCTGATCCAGTACCAATATTATTTCATGCTAAAGGAATAAGAAATGATAATTTATCTAAATTTGGGGAAAGAGAATGTGCTAAGGGTAGTTTAGGAATAATTGAAGGAAAAGATGTTATGCCAAATATTTTAAATATTATGGGTAAGCTTCCTTTAATTGGCGCTTAAATAATGTAGGTGATTATTTGAAATTATTGAAAGAATTATTACCATATATCATTATTTTAATCGTGGTAATTATCGTAAGAACTTTTTTTGTAACACCAATTATTGTAAATGGTGATAGCATGAAACCAACATTAAATGAAAATGAAATCCTTTTATTGAATAAATATGATAAAGAATATGAAAGATTTGATATAGTAGTTATAGATAAAACTGTAGAAGGAGATAATCTTATTAAAAGAATTATTGGCCTACCGGGAGAAACAATTGAATATCATGATGAAAAACTTTATATTAATGATGAAGAGGTAAAAGATAATTATCATTTTGGTGTAACTAATACTATTGATAAAATAAAATTAGGTAATGATGAATATTTTGTTATGGGTGATAATAGAACAATTTCCCTTGATAGTAGAATTTTAGGAAAAATAAAATATAAGCAAATTAAAGGTACAGTAAAAGTAACATTATTTCCTTTTAAAAAATTTGGTTTAATCAATTAAAATCGAGTACATATACTTGATTTTTTTTTATTTAAAAATTTATAATTTAAGTAATAATAGATATCGTTGTTAGGTGTGATGTAATGAATGATGTAATAGAAAAAATCAAACAAAAAAATTACTTATTGGTATATCAGTAATATTAATTATATTAGCTATTGTATGTATTAATAGAACAGATGCTGAAGATACAACTCCAGCAAACACAGCATTTGATGATTACAATTTTTATAAAGTCGTTATTGATGCTTATAATGAAAACCATTCTCATGTTGATTATAATCATAATTTAACAGATAACGAATTACAATCTATAACCGTAATTAATTATGATAAAACTAATTTATCAGTTACTGCAAAAATTAGATCAGTAAAAGGAATAGAAAAATTAACTAATTTAGAATCATTAGTATTAAATGATACTTACATAAAAACAATTGATTTATCTCAAAACAGAAAATTAGTTACATTAGCTTTAAAAAATGGTGAATTGACATCTATAAATTTATCTAATAATCAAAAGCTTAAGCAACTTAATTTATTATTTAATCAAATTGAAAGCATTGATCTTTCTCCATGCGAGTTATTAGAAGATTTAACGTTAATGGGTAATAATTTGGAAGAAATAGATGTAAAAGCAAATAAAAATTTAAAATCATTATCAATTGGTCGTAATTTTAGTCCGGAGAATGGTGAAAAAATATTATAGCTTTTGTTAAAGATAAAGCAGGTAATATATCTGAATCTAAAGTAGCTAAGATTCTATTACAAATAAATAATAATAGTACAGATGAAACTCAAAAAGATACCCCCCTTGAAAATAGCCCTCAAACTGGGTTATTTGGCATAAATGTTTTATTTATAGGTATCGGTTTAATTATAATTGGATTCCTTTATTATAAATTTAGAAAAAAAGATTATTTATTTAAATTATAAGAGCAAGAATTAATAGTTCTTGTTTTTTAATATAATATTTTTAACAGCAAGTATATAAAAAACTTAAAAATCTTGGTATAATATTGAATGAAAAGTGATGTAGCTTTAAATAAAATTATATTTAGAAAGGAATAATATGGCAAATAAAGTTAAGGAAGAATTAAAAGCATTTAAAGAATTTAAGAAAAATTTTAAATTTAAACAAATTGATATAATTAATGATGGTGAAAATTTATATCGTGAGGGAGAATTACTACAAGAAGGTGAAGAAAAGCCAGAGTAAATGTTTTATTAATTAATAAAGATATTTGGTTAACACAAGATTTAATTGCAGAATTATTTGGAGTTGCTAGAAGCACTATAACAGATCATATTAACAATATTTTAAATTCTGGTGAATTAAAAGAGGAAACTTCTGTCGGAATTTCCGACGAAAGTACAGGTGGAAGAAAACCTAAATTATATAACCTCGATATGATTATTGCTGTTGGATATAGAGTTAACTCAAAAAAAGCGACAAATTTTAGAATTTGGGCAACTAAAGTTTTAAAAGAATATCTAATTACTGGTGTTGTAATGGATGAAAGATTAAAAAATCCAGAATATATATTTGGTGAAGACTATTTTGAAAAAACACTAGAAAGAATTAGAAATATTCGTTCTAGTGAAAGAAGATTTTATCAAAAAATAACTGATATATATGCAACAAGTGTTGACTATGATAAAGATTCAGAAACAACAAAAGAGTTTTTTAAAACAGTGCAAAATAAATTGCATTACGCAGTTAAATTTATGTTATGAATTGAAATTGTGATTACGATATTTAACATTTATAAAATTATATTGGAATGTTATATTTTTTAATTCAATATGATAAAATATATTTTAAGAAGGAGTATTGTTCTAATGAAAAAGATTTTTAAAAATAGGAAAATGCTTATATTTTTGGTAATATTGGTAGTACTAATAATTTTAGGAAGTGTTATTGCTTGTTATTTTGTAATTAAAAATAACAAGAATTCTAATCTTACACCTAATGATAATTCAAGTGAAGTTATGGAAAAAAAAGATATTGTTAAGGTAATTTTTGATGCTAATGGTGGAAGTGTTGTAAGAAGTTTAGAAATTGAAAAAGGTAGTATAATTGAAAAACCAGAGAATCCAATCAGAGAAGGATACCAATTTGTTTCATGGCTTTACAATGAAGAAGAATTTGATTTTACAAATTCTATTCAGGAAGATATAATGCTAAAGGCTAAGTGGGAAAAGGAAGAAGAAAAGACTAATACTTCAAGTAGTAGTTCACATAACCAAAATTATGTATCTGGAACAACTTCTGAGACAAGTTCTGGAGCAAGTTCAACAAGTTCATCTTCTTCAAATATGGATAAATTTAATTTAAATGATGGTATTTCTGTTAAATTAAATTTTGTTAATTGGAGTCAACCAGGAGGTTATTATTTTATAACTAATATGTCTTCTGTTTTACCACAATTAGTAGGTAAAAAAAGTATTATAGTTGGTTGGGATGAAGATCAAGTAGGTAATGGTATTGATGTTCTTCTTTCTGATTGGGAAGATGCATTACAAAAATTTACATTTGATACGTCTAAAGAAGAAAATGCCAAAGCAGTTTTTAAAAAAATTGAAAGTGCTAATCAAAAAGGTATCCAATTTACTCCAAATATAAGTGGCCACGAATTTGGTTATAAATATATTTATCTAACAGTTAGCAATACTTCTTATCATTCTTTAAATTCTGCTTTTAAGGCAAACAAAAATGATTTGCAAAATGAAATTGATAGCACTTTTTCGAATGCAATTTATGTAACTCTACCAGGATATGGTGTTTATCCAAGTTATGATGAATTACTAACGGAAGAGATATGTAATGAATATCATTTAGTATGTAGTAAGTGGTGATAAAAATTGAAAAAAGGTTTTATAGTTTTTTTAGTATTATTTTGTTTTGAAATTATTCCTGTTTCGGCTGCAACAAATCCCTATTCTGAAACACAAACTATTAATGAGGAAACAAGTGTTCCTTGCACAAGAGTGGTTTGGCAAGAAGTATATGATCGTTTAGGTATTGCTTTACCAGGTAATTGGGGGAATGCTATTAATTGGCTCAAAAATGCAGAAACTGCTGGTTATCAAGTAGGAGAAATACCAAGAGAAAATTCGATTGCTGTTTATTCAGGATTTTATGGATATGGTCATGTTGCCTATGTTCTAGATGTTCTTGATGGTTATATGCGTATAATTGAAGGTGGTGTTGTTGGAACTGAGAAAAGAGATAGAACAACAAGTTATGAAATTGGTTCTGGTGATGGTATAACTTTAACTGGTTTTATCTATCTAGATGAAATTCCAAAACAACCATCGAAAAATGCTAATTCAAATTCAGGAACCAACTCAAATAATTCCAGTTCTAGCAATACAATAACGAAAAAAGATGGAAATAGTTATTTAAAATTGCTAGAAATAGAAGGGGTTCCTATTTCTTTTCAAAAAGATACTTTTACTTATAATGTTACTCTTTCTTATGAGGTGGAAAATATTGTAATAAAGGCAGAAGCCGAAAAAAGTACATCTACTATTCAAAAAGAGGAAAGTTATTCATTAAATGTTGGAGAAAACGTTATCAGCATTAAATGTATTGCCGAAGATGAATCAACTAGTGAATATGTTCTATATATTACAAGAGAAGAACAAAAGAAAAATACTACTAAGAAAGTTGCTACAAGTGAAGTTAAAAAGAAAAAAAATAGTACATGGTTAATTATATTATTATCTCTAATTACGTTAGCAGTAATTGTAATAACATTTATATTAATATTTAGAAAAAAGAAAAATTACAACAAAAATATGAAGAAAAACAATATAAAAATGCTATAAATTATTTACACAAATTGTCTAAAAAAATTAAAGTATAAAATTTATGAAATGAAGTGACTTATATGGTAAATAAATCAAAAAATGAGATAGTAAATAAAGTTTTAAACGATAAATATAATGATAGTACTTTTGAAAGAATAAAACATTTAGATGATTGTGGAAATGAATATTGGTATGCACTTGATAATTGTGTTGCTTTAGAATTTATAGATAATAGTATAAAAGTAGTAAAAAGTAACTATGATAAAAATGCTTATAAGATTAATTATATTAACAATAAAATATTGGAAGTAAAAATATGAACGAAAATAAAACAAAAAATTAACTGTGCGATATGGATTTACGAAAAACTCATAGTAAACCCTTATAAATAAAATAAATTATCAAAAAAGTTTTTACATTTTTGAGAAAAAAAGAGGTGAATATAGTGAAAAATGAATTACAAATTACAAATCATGATTTTTTAATATATAAAGATGACAATAATGATGTTAGGGTAAGTGTACTTTTAATTAATAATGATATTTGGTTAACGCAAAATTTGATAGCTGAACTATTTGGAGTTTCTAGAAGTACAATAACAGAACATATTAATAATATTTTAAATAGTGGCGAACTTGTTGAAAATAACACCGTCGGAAAAACCGACATTGATAATTCTAAGAAACCTGTAAAGATTTATAATTTAGATATGATTATTGCTGTTGGATATAGAGTTAATTCAAAAAAAGCAACTAATTTTAGAATTTGGGCAACTAAAATTTTAAAAGAATATCTAATTACTGGTGTTGTAATGGATGATGAAAGATTAAAAAATCCTGAATATATATTTGGTGAAGACTATTTTGAAAGAACATTAGAAAGGATTAGAAATATTCGTTCTAGTGAAAGAAGATTTTATCAAAAAATAACTGATATATATGCAACAAGTGTTGACTATGATAAAGATTCAAAAACAACAAAAGAGTTTTTTAAAACAGTACAAAATAAATTGCATTACGCAGTTACTGGGCTAATTGCTTACATTTGACACAAAATAAAGAAATTGAAGATTTGCTTTATTTTAAAGGAATTATAAATAAATAT
>CANRQF010000036.1 GCA_947632715.1 uncultured Bacilli bacterium
AAACTTGACATAATAAAACCCTTTATGTAAAAGGGATAATTAGATATTTTAAAAATCACTAACTGTCAAACTCCGGAATATTTATGAAAAATTAACAAGAAAAAAATAGTCAAATGTAATTGACGATAAAAATTAAAAAGAATATAATAATTGTAACATCTTATAAAGAGTGATGGAGGGACTAGCCCAATGAAGTCACACCAACCTATTTGATTAGGTGGTAATGCTAGAGCTATAAGATAACTTTGAAACATTCAAGTTATCTTGGGTGTTTTTTTATAGGGTGTTACTATATAGAAGGAGGAGTATATGAAATTATATAGTAACGAAATTGTTTTTAGAGGTCATCCTGATAAAGTGTGTGACCAAATAAGTGATGCTCTTTTAGATGCTTACTTAAAAGGTGATAACCATAGTAGATGTGGTATTGAAGTAATGGGTGGTAAAGGTAAAATATTTATTACGGGAGAAGTAACAAGTAAAAGTAATATTAATGTTCAAGATATTGTTAAAAGAGTTTTAGAAGATGTTGGATATGATAGTGATATGGAAATTATCAATAATTTAGGAATACAAAGTAGTGATATCGCAATGGGTACAAATGATTTAGTTAATGGTGCTGGTGATAATGGCATGATGTTTGGTTATGCTTGCCGGGATAATGATAGATATTTACCTACAGCCATGGTAATTTTACAAAAATTTAGCGAAGAATATGATAATTTAAGAAAACAAGATAAAAGATTTTTACCTGATGGTAAAGCTGAAATTACTGGTATATATGATGATAATAATCGTCTTACTAAAATTAAAACATTTACAATATGTTATCAAAATACGGAAGAAGAAAGAAGTGAAACTGATCAAATTTTAAAAGATTTAGTAAATAAAATATGTAAACAATATAATATTGAAGTTTTAGAGTATTTAATTAATCCAACGGGAAGATTTAAGATTGGTGGCTTTATGGGAGATGCTGGTCTTACAGGAAGAAAAATTGTTGTTGATAGTTATGAATCTTTTGCACCCGTTGGGGGAGGAGCTTTCTCAGGTAAAGACCCCACTAAAGTTGACCGAAGTGGGGCTTATAAAGCAAGAAGTTTAGCCGTAAGAATACTAGAAGAAAATAAAGATATAAATACTTGTGAAATTCAATTATCTTATGCCATAGGAAAAGAAGAACCACTCGCAATATACATTAAAACAGATAAAGGAGATTTAGAACCAACGAAAGAAATGTATGAAGAATGTAGGGTTAAAAATATAATAAATGATTTAAATTTATTAAATATATGTTACGAAGAAAAGGCAAGATTTGGCCATTTTAGATAAAATGTTTACTGTCAAATAATGTAATATTTATTTATAATAAAGATAATAAATGCTATACTAATAATAAGGAGTGTATATATGAAATGTGTAGCAATAAAAGGGGTTAGAGAATTTGAAATTAAAGATATTAATGAACCAACGAAAGAAGAAGGTAAAGTTCTAATTGATGTAAAAGTTACTGGTATTTGTGGTTCTGATTTACATTATTTTGAAATTGGTAATCCAGTTGGTTTAGTTATGGGCCATGAATATGCTGGTGTAGTTGTAGATAATGGTGGTAGAGAAGATTTAAAAGTTGGCGATAGAGTAACAGCCCTTCCAATATCGCCTTGTAATGAATGTGAAGCTTGTTTAAAAGGAGATATCCATTATTGTGCTCAAACTTGGGCATATGCTAGTGGACTTTCTTTAGAAAATCCAGGTGGACTTGCTCCTAAATTAAAAGTTCGTAGTGATATGGTTTTAAAACTTCCTGATAATATGACATTTGACGAAGGTGCTTTAGTAGAACCAACTGCAGTATGTTATCATGCCGTTAATCTTGCTGATATTAAAGTTGGTGATACTGTTTTAGTTATTGGGGCTGGTATTATTGGTCTTGCATCTGCTATGTTTGCTAAAAAGAGTGGAGCTAGTAAAGTAATTGTTTCAGAAACTAATGAAGCTCGTGGTAAAAAAGCTGTATCTCTTGGTGTTTGTGATGATTGGATAGATGCTAAAGACGAAAATGTTATGAATCAATATTTGGGTTCATTTGATAAAGTAATTGAATGTTGTGGTAATACTCCAGCCGTCAATTCTTCCTTAAATCTTGTTAAAAGTGGAGGAACTGTGGTTTTAGTTGGCGTTTCCATGATGCCAATCAACTTTAATAGTATTAATGCTGTAATGAAAGAAGTAACTCTAAAAGGTGCAATAGCATATACTAAAGAAGAATTTGCTAAGTGTATAAGTATGATAGCTAATAAAGAGATTGAAGTAACTAAATTTATCTCAAAGAAAATTACTTTAGATGAAGTACAAAGTGCTTATGAGGAACTTACAAGTGGTACTTCAAGTTCAATTAAAATATTAGTTGATCCAAATAAATAAGTAATAATTTGGAACTGATTTAGATAAAATCAGTTCTTTTTCTTTATTTTTTATCTATTTTCTTATATAATTAGTTATGGAAAAGAGGCAAATTATGAAATTAAAAGAAAGTTATTTTTTCACTTTAAGAGAAGATGCTAAAGATGAAGAAAGTATAAGTGGTAATTTATTAGTTAGAGCAGGCATGATAAAAAAAGTTAGTGCTGGTATTTATATGTATTTGCCTTTAGGATTAAGAGTATTAAATAATGTTAAAAGAATTATTGCAGAAGAAATGGATAATACTGGAGCTCAAGAATTATTGATGCCAAGTTTAATTCCTAGTGAAATTTATGATGTAGCTAATCGTAATAAACTTTTAGGAGCAAGTATGTTCCATTTAAATGACCGTTTTTCAAAACCTTATGTTTTAGGACCAACGCATGAAGAATTATTTACAATGGCTGCTAAATATAAGATAAATAGTTATAAAGATTTACCTTTTACTTTATATCAACAAGCAGATAAATTTAGAGATGAACCAAGACCAAGATATGGACTTGTAAGAGTAAGAGAATTTTATATGAAAGATGCTTATTCATTTGATAAAGATGAAGAAGGATTAGATAAATCTTATAAAGTTATGAGAAATGCTTATAATAAAATATTTGATAGAATGGATATTGACTATAAAATAGTTAAAGCTGATACTGGTGTTATGGGTGGTAGTTTATCTG
Organism: uncultured Bacilli bacterium; assembly: GCA_947632715.1. GTDB lineage: Bacteria > Bacillota_I > Bacilli_A > RF39 > UBA660 > SIG200. The sequence goes on from CANRQF010000036.1 coordinate 3,141, forward strand.
AAGAATATCAAGCTGTAACTGATATTGGTGAAGATATATTAGTATTATGTAAAAATTGTGATTATGCATCAAATATTGAAGTATCAAAAATGAATTATGTTGAAGATGATGAACCTTTAAAAGAATTAGAATTAGTAGAAACAAAGGGAAAAGAATCTATTGAAGAAGTTAGTTCTTATTTAAATATATCTCCGAAAAAGACAGTTAAAGCTTTACTTATGGATGTTAATAATGAATTAGTTGTTTTCTTTATAAGAGGAGATAGAGAATTAAATTTAGTTAAAGCATGTAAATTACTTGATGTAACTGAAATAAACTTTGCTCAAGATGAATTAATTAATAAGAGTAATGCTGTACTAGGATTTACAGGGCCAATTTCTTTAAATGCTAAAATCGTAATTGATGAAGAAATATTACATATGAAAAATTTTGTAGTTGGTGCCAATAAAAAAGATTATCACTATATAAATGCTAATGTTAAAGATTTTAAATATGATATTGTGGGAGATATAGTAAATGTAGTGGAAGGCGATTTATGTCCAGAATGTTCTTATGAATTATATTTTAAAAAAGGAATAGAAATTGGTAATATTTTCAAACTTGGTACTAAATATTCTAATGCCTTTAATTTAACTTATTTAGATGAAGAAAATAATTCAAAACCAGTAGTAATGGGTTGTTATGGTATGGGGGCAGGTAGAATACTTGCTAGTATTATTGAACAACATAATGATGAACATGGTATTATCTTCCCAATGAATGTTGCTCCATATCAAGTAGCTATTGTCTTAATAGATAATAAAGATGAAAATATGTTAAAAGTAGCAGATAATTTATATGAAACTTTAAGACATAATAAAATAGATGTTATATATGATAATCGTGACGAAAGACCAGGTATTAAATTTAAAGATATGGATTTAATTGGTATCCCTATAAGAATTACTGTTGGTAAAAAAGTTAATTATAATTTAGTAGAAATCAAATTAAGAAGTGAAAAAGAATCAATAGATATTGAAATAAATGAAGTTATTGATAAAGTTATTAATTATATAAAAGAACAAACAAAATAATCAAGAAGGAATTAAAATGAACACACAAAAAGAAGAAGACAATATAGAATTAAAAAAATTAAAAAATATAATAAATGAATTAAATGAAACTAGAATAGTAACACCAGCTATGTTGGAAGAATTTTTAGAATATATTTTAGAATATAGTAAATATTGTATACCAGAAATGCAAGAAGCATGGCAAATTGATATTAAAAGATTATTAAGTGCTATTTTAGATAATGATACTTTAATTGATTATTTAGCATACTATGTTTATACAGCAGAATTAATGCAAATATATGATAATACTCATTCATATAAAGATTTAAAAGATACTTTATATAATCAAAAACATACTGGTTTATCTTTTTCAGGAACATCTAGTTTAATAATTAAATATACTACATTTGGTCAAGATTTTATTAATTCATTTGATCCAACTAGACCTAAAAAAGAAAAAAATAATTTTTTAGAATCAAGAAATTATAATAATTATTTAATTAGAAAAAGATATAGATAAATTTAAATAGAAAGATAAAGGGGAATATGGAAAATAAAAATTTTAGAAATAATGATTTAAAAAATAGGGTTAAAATTTTAATAGAAAAATCTAAAAAAATGAAACTTATTAAATCTCATACTTCAGCGTTTAAAGAAAACTCTATAGAAGTTGAAGAACATAAAGGAAAATTAATTGCGTATAGATAAAATATAAATTATCTTAAATAAAAATAGAAAATAAAATTTATCTTCTGTTTTTATTATTTTAGTCATTTTTAATAAAAAGGAAATATCTTTTTATTGATGTTAATTTTTTTTGATTCTATTAACTGTTGTGTGTTAAAAGTAGTTTAATAATTATTTAATAACAATAAAAAATGCTCTATAATTAAGTGGAGGTGACTAATAAATGAATTCAGTAAGTATAGCTAAAGCTCGAAATAATTTTTATAAATTGGTCTTAGATGTAAATGCTGGATTAGGTCCAATTACGATTGTTAATAATAAAGGTAAGAATGCCGTTTTAATATCAGAAAGTGAATGGAAAAATATTGAAGAAACTTTATTTTTATCAAATATACCAAATTATATTGAAAATATTAATAGTATAAAAAATAACGAAAATTGGAATACTGCTTTAGAATATATAAAAGATGAAGAATGGTAATTATTAACTAACTGAAAAAAAACATGTTTTTATTTTCTTTTTTTGTCAAAAAAGAATGTTTTTTAATGACTATAAAAGTTATAAATGATATAATAAATCTATAAGAGGGTAGATGGGTTATGAATTACTTAGATAGTTTAAATAAAGAGCAAAAAGAAGCTGTTAAACATATATATGGACCTTGTTTAGTAGTAGCAGGAGCAGGTTCAGGTAAAACGAAAGTATTAACTACCAGAATAGCATACTTAATTGATTCTGGTATTTATAGTGGCAATATTTTAGCTATTACATTTACGAATAAAGCTGCCAAAGAAATGAAAGAAAGACTTAGTACGATGGTTACTAATAACTATGCTTTTGTCGGGACATTTCATTCTTTTGGTTTAAGAATAATTAAAGAAAATTATGATACTTTAGGTTTAACGAAAAATTTTACCATATTAGATTCAGATGATGTTTTAAGTTTAATTAAAAAAATCATGAAAGATTTAAATTATGATATTAAAGATATTGCCCCATCTTATATTAGAAATAGAATAAGTTTTATAAAAAATGAAATGCTAAGTGATGGGGAAGTAGAAAAATATTTTATTAGTGATATTGAAAAGATTGTAGTTAAAGTATATTTTGAATATCAAAAAAGATTAAGAAAAAATAATGTTATTGATTTTGATGATTTACTTAAATTACCAGTTGAATTATTTATGAAACATGAAGATATATTAGATAAATATCAAGAGAAATATAAGTATATCTTAGTAGATGAATATCAAGATACAAATGAAGTTCAATATAAATTAATAAAATTATTAAGTAAGAAATATCGTAATATATTTGTAGTTGGTGATCAAAATCAAGCTATATATGGTTTTAGACAAGCTAATTATAAGAATATAGTTAATTTTGAAAAAGATTATCAAGATGCTAAAGTTGTTGTCTTAAATCAAAATTATCGTAGTACGACAACAATATTAAATGTTGCTAATTCAGTTATTAAAAATAATGTTCATAAAAAAGAAGTTAATTTATTTAGTGAACTTGGTGAAGGTGTAAAAGTTAAGTATTTAAGAAGTAATAATGGAGTTCAAGAAGCAACAGTTATATGTGAAGAAATAAATAATTTACTGAGTGAAGGATACAAAAAAAATGATATAGCTATTTTTTATAGAACTAATGCTCAATCACGGGTATATGAAGAAGCATTATTAAAATATAATATTCCTTATAAAGTATTTGGAAGTATCTATTTCTATAAAAGAAAAGAAATAAAAGATTTAATTAGTTATTTAAAATTAATTGCTAATCATGACGATGATATAGCTCTAAAAAGAATTATTAATGAACCAAAAAGAGGTATTGGAAGTAAAACAATTGAAGATTTAGAAATAACTAGTAATTTAGAATATAAATCAATGTATGAAGTTATCACTAAAGGAAAAGAATTAGAATTTAAAAAGATAATTGAAGAATTAACTAAAGATGCAGAAAGCATGTCTTTAACAGAATTAATTGATGATGTTTTAGAAAAATCGGGAATAAAAGAAAGTTTAACTAAAGATAATTCTTTAGAAGGCGAACTTAGAATGGAAAACTTATTAGAATTTAGAAGTATTACAGAAAGTTATCAAAATGTTACTGGTAGTGTTAATTTACAAGACTTCTTAGATGAAATAAGTTTAATTGCTGATATTGAAGAGCATAAAGATGATGGTGATAATGTTACATTAATGACATTGCATTCAGCGAAAGGATTAGAATTTAAAGTAGTATTTTTAGCAGGAATGGAAGATGGCTTATTACCACATGCTAATTCCTTTATGGAAGAAGATGGTATCGAAGAAGAAAGAAGACTATGCTATGTTGGTATTACAAGAGCCAAAGAAAGATTGTATTTAACTAATGCTAAATCAAGAATGTTATATGGAAAAGAATCGATGAATCCACCATCAAGATTTATAAGTGAAATTGAAAATAAATATATTGAAAGTAATGTTCAAGAAGAAAAAACTAAGCCTAATTTAAATAGTGAAGCATTTAAAGATATATTATATAATGATGGTGAGGTTACATATAAACATGGCGATAGAGTTATTCATGATAGTTTTGGAGTAGGTGTAGTTGTAGGAGTAGATGATAAATTTATCTCTATTGCCTTTAGTAAAAATATTGGTATAAAGAAATTTTTAAAAAATTATAAAGGTATAAGGAAAGGATAAAATAATATGGAAAAAGAATTAACACTTGTTGTTTTAGCAGCAGGTATGGGAAGTAGATTTGGAGGATTAAAGCAAATAGAACCAGTTGGTCCTAATGGGGAGTTTATAATTGATTATTCAATTTATGATGCTATTTTAGCTGGTTTTACCAAAGTAGTATTTATTATTAAAAAAGAAAATTATGATATTTTTAAAGAAACAGTTGGCAAAAGAGTTGAAGATAAAATTAAAGTTGAATATGCATTTCAAAGTAATGAAGATGTACCAAGTAGTGTAAATATTCCAGAAGATAGAGTTAAACCATTAGGTACAGCTCATGCCATTTATGCCGCAAGAGATGTTGTAAAAAGTGATTTTGCTATCATTAATGCTGATGATTTCTATGGTCGAGATGCTTATATTGATGCTGCTAATTTCTTGAAAAATAATCCTAACCATGATTATGGTAATATCTCTTATTTAGTAGGTAATACTTTATCAGAAAATGGAGCAGTTAAAAGAGGAATTATTTTTGAAAAAGATGGTTATTTAGAAAAAATGGTTGAAAGTGAAGTTGAAAAAAACGGGGAAATGGTTCATGCAAAATCTTTAGTAACTAAAGAAGAATTTGATGTACCATTAGATCAACCAGTATCTATGAATTTATTTTGCTTTACAACTGATATCTTTACATATTTAAATAATCATATAGAAGAATTCTTTAATAATTGTGATGATATTATGACTAGCGAATGGTTAATACCAAATGTAGCATTAGATAGTGCTAAAGAAAATAATAAAAGTATTAGAATTATAAGAACTAATAGTAAACAATATGGTATGACTTATAGAGAAGATTTAGATACAATTAAAAAGGGTATTTTAAGTGAAATAAATAATGGTGTATATAAAAATAATTTGTGGAGTTAATTATGAATCCTCAAGAAAGAATCAAAGAATTAGTAAAAATACTAAATGACGCTAATTATAATTATTATGTTTTAGATAATCCTACTATTACTGATCAAGAGTATGATAAATATTTAAGAGAGTTAATAAATTTAGAAGAAAAATATCCAGAATATATTTTAGTAGATAGTCCAACTAAAAGAGTTGGTGGTGAAGTATTAGATAAATTTAATAAAGTAACTCATGAAATACCGATGCTTAGTATAAGTGATGTTTTTAATGAAGATGAAGTAAGAGAATTTGATAATAGAATTCAAAAAATGGGGGTAAAACCAGAGTATGTTTGTGAACTTAAAATCGATGGACTTAGTGTTTCTTTAAAATATGAACATGGTATTTTAGTAAGAGGAGCAACTCGTGGTGATGGTGTAGTTGGAGAAGATATTACGCATAATGTTAAGACGATAAAAGCTATTCCTTTAAAATTAGATAAAGATATTGATATTGAAGTAAGAGGAGAAATTTATATGGATAAAGAAACTCTTGCCAAAATCAATAAAGAAAGAGAAATAGAGGGATTACCACTTTTACAAAATGTTCGAAATGCTGCTGCGGGAAGTGTTAGACAATTAGATTCTAAAATTGCTGCGAAAAGAAATTTAAATAATTTTATATATCATTTACCTAATCCTTTAGATTATGGAATTACGACCCATTATGATGCTTTAAAGTTTATGGAAAGTTTAGGATTTAAAGTAAATCCAGCGAATAGACTTGTTAAAAGTATTGATGAAGCATTACAATTTATCGAAGAATATACCGAAAAAAGAGATAGTTTACCTTATGAAATAGATGGTGTAGTTATTAAGGTAAATGATATTAATGAACAAAGAGAACTAGGTTATACAGCTAAATATCCAAGATGGGTAGTAGCTTATAAATTTCCACATAGTGATGTTTTAACTAAGTTAACTGATATTATTTTTACAGTAGGTAGAACGGGACAAATTACTCCCAATGCTGTTTTAGAACCAGTTTTAGTAATGGGTTCAACTATAAGTAGAGCAACATTACATAATGAAGATTTTGTCAATAATTTAGGTTTAATGATTGGTGATACAGTTTTAGTTCATAAAGCTGGTGATGTTATTCCGGAAGTTAAAGGATATGTTAAAGAAAGAAGAACTGGTTTAGAAAAACCATTTAAAATGATAACAGAATGTCCAATTTGTCATACTAAACTTATTAAAAAAGAGGGACAAGTAGATTATTATTGCCCAAATGAAAATTGTCCTGCTAGAGGAATTGAAGGGTTAATTCATTTTGCTTCTAGAGATGCTATGAATATCGATGGCTTGGGTGATGAAATAATTGAAGACTTTTATAATGAAGGATTTTTAACAAGTATCTTAGATTTTTATCATTTAGAAGAACATGAAGAAGAAATATTAACTTTAGAAGGCTTTGGTAAAAAAAGTTTTGAAAATATGATTAATGCTGTCAATAATAGTAAAAAGAATAGTTTAGAAAAATTATTATTTGGTCTTGGTATAAGTGGAGTTGGTAGTAAAACTGCTAAACTTTTAGCAAGTATCTATGGTAATATTGATAATTTGATGAATGCTACGGTGGAAGAATTATTAGAAATAAAAGATATTGGTGATATTTTAGCTCAAAATATCTATGACTATTTTCAAAACAATCGTAATTTAATTGATAAGTTAAAAATGCTTGATATTAATATGAAATATTTAGGAGTTAAGAAAAAAATAAGTGATTTTATAACTGGTAAAAAGTTTGTTATGACAGGTACTATATCATTTATGACCCGTGATGAAATAAAAGCTCTAATTGAAGAGTATAGTGGTTCATTTTCTGAGTCAGTAAGTAAAAAGACTGATGTCGTTATTGTGGGTGATAATCCAGGAAGTAAGTATGATAAAGCAAAAGAATTAAACATAACAATATGGGATGAAGAAGAATTTAAAAAGAGAGTAGATAGTTTAAATGCAAGAAGTGAAGAATAAATTAAATGAATTATATAAATATCAAAATATAGATGAAGTAAATTTAGATATATTTGAAGAAGTAAGTAATATTTTAAATGATAATAATATAAATATTGAAGATAAACAAGAAATTGTTTATCTTCTAATTGATGTTTCTAAATGTTTAGTGGGTTTTGAAAAAATAATGAATAAATTACCATTTACTATTCAAAGTATTTTAAAAAGTTATAATGATTTAAAAAATATTCAAATATTAACTGAGACTTTAGAAAGTTGTAAAGAATATGTTTTACCAACATTATTTGAAAATGATGTTTCCAAATATTTTGATTTTTTAGAAGAAGATAATAATGAATTATTTATTATGTATGATAATTATTATATAAATAGATTTAATCAATATTTATTAGATTATATAAATAGAGTAGATGTCAATAATGAAAAATTTGCAAGTGGAATAAATAAAGATATCGTTAATAAAATAAAAGATTTAAATAATTGTCGTTTGAAAAGATAAAAAATATTATCTTTTTTTAATAAAAAAAATAACTTTACAGTTATTTCATCTTTTTAGCTTCTCTTGCACTTATTCTTACTGTTTTGCCATCAATTGTTTTCTTTTGTAGATTTGGTTTTTGTTTCATTTTAGTTGCGTTTAAAGCATGACTTCTTAAATTACCTGTTAAAGGTTTTTTATTTGTTACTTTTTTAGCCATTATTATGCCTCCTCTTTTCACTTAAAAACTTTATCATATATTAAAAGATATGTCAAATAGTTTAGTTATAAAATATGTTAAATTTAATATTTAAATCTAATATTTATGTTATAACCCGAGTTTCGCACTTGTGGAAGCAAAAAATCATCAATTAGCCTAGTATTTATAAGGCTTTATGATGATTTTTATT
>CANRQF010000037.1 GCA_947632715.1 uncultured Bacilli bacterium
TCTAGAATAAATAGTTCTAACTAAATCAACAATATTTAAATTATTATAATTTGGTTTGATAAAATTATTTTCTTCTATAACGGTATTTAAACTTTCCATTTTATACCTCTTTTCTAAAGTTTCTTTATCTTTGTATGCATTCTAGCATGATAACCATTTTTATTATAAAACTTAATGGCATTTTCATTATAAGCAAAGACATCTACTAAAACATATTCACAACCTAAAGATTTAAAATAATCTTCCATTTTTGTAATAAGCATATTGCCAATACCTTTACTTCTTACATTTTTGGAAACAATTAACTCAGTTATTTCACCTCTATTTGGACATTTATAATCTAAGTAATCATATTTATTATATGGAAATATACATCCCATAATAAGTCCCACTGCTTTACCATCTAATATAGCTAAATAACATTTACCATTATTGTTATTAACATCTTCTAAATCAAGAATTGCCATTTTTTCCCGATAATCTTCATGAACTTGATCTAACTCATCTTTATCAATAGACATAATATATTCTTCTAGTTCTACTAATAAATCTTTAACATCTTCTAAATACTTTTCTTCATATTCAATTATTTCCATAGTTTACTCCTTTTAATTAACATTATTTTAACGAAATTGTTCTCTTAAATTCATTATAATCCTCTTGATTAGTAAAGTATTTAGTACCCATCATTGGCTCATATAATTGAATAGATAATGTTTCACTTGTCATTGGTTCAAAGAAATGTAATTTATTTATAGCATAATATAAATTAATATTACGATTAATTTCCGCAATTACGAGTTCATTTTTAGATATTGAATCACGTATTTCTTCACTACTTAAAAGTCCCATTTTCATTTTTTCTAAAAAATTATTATTTTCTTTTTCTGTTAAATATTTATAATATCTACTATAAATTAAACCATCTAAATATTCTAAATATTCACTTGGAGCTTGTAAGAATTTAGTATGCAATTTCTTTATTTTATAATTAAATGAATCAACATAAAGAGTTTCTTCAGAAATATTTGCTTTTATATTTAAAGGTAATTTTTTAATAAATGTCATATAATAAGCATAAATTTCATAACCATCCATATTGTTTGGAATCTTTAATTTTTTAAAGAAAGACATTGTACTTCTTAAAAATTTATCAATATCTTTTTGATTTCTAATAATGTCACTTGTGTGATGAAAAAGTTCATTTTCTTCAATTATTTTTTCATTTGGATAACTATCTGTAATATATCCTAAAGATATATCTAAATCTCTATTAAAAGCATAATATTCTTTTACTTTTTTAGCAATTTCTATATCTCTACTATCATTAAAAATATCAAATAATTTCATATTAGAAAACTCTTTAGGTAAGACAGCAAAGCCAACGGTTGGACTCATTGATTTAGCATTACTTAAATCGATTGATGAATTAATATAATCAGTGGCATCAACTATAATAATTTGTTTATCATTTAATTTAATTTCTCCCCATACATGATCTTCACCAGGGTTATTTCTTTTTATAACTTCTATACCAAATTCATCTAATATATATGTATATAATTTTAACCATTGTGTACATACAACATAAGAAAATATTTTCTCTTTTTTAACATTAACGGGTGCACTACATATTTTTCTTTTAGCTTCTAAATCAGTTTGTTTAACATAAGAAATATCATAATATAATACTTTAGCTAGTTCGATATAAGCATATCTAGCTATTAATAAAGGATCAAGTAAATGTTTATTCTTAATAAGATTAATAATATAATCTGTAACACTTAAAGATACTAAATTTAAAATACTTTCTTTTTCATAAGTATGATAATTAACTGCATCAATTTGTTTTATGATAAAATCTAATTTTTTTATAGTAGCAGTTAAAATTGTTGAATTATTATCTTTTTTTATTTGTTTTAATATTGTTAAATACTCTCTTGCTTTCTTAGCATTTTCTAATAAAAATAAATTTTGTAAAAAATCTTCGTCACACTTCTCAATAAATGCTAATGCTTCATTTATAATTACTTCGCTATCCATAATACACCCCTAAATTTAGGACATATTATACCAAATTAATGTATAGTTGTCAAAAAGGCATATTAAATTTCATTTTTTATTGTAAATGTTTATCACATGTAAAAAAGGAATTTTTCATTCCTTTTTAACTATTCAAACCACTAAAAGTAGTACTAACTGGAATTTCAACTGTCTTTCTATCACTATGAGATGCATCTTCTAAACGAACTTCAAAATATTTTACATCGCTCATTGCAAAATCTAAATCACTAAGTTTAAATACGCTTTCAATGTATGGATTTACTTGATAGCCAAAATCTGTTTTATCTTCATTTTTTGTACCACCAGCTAATAAACGAAGTACACCAGATTCTAATCGAGCTAATCTACTTGTATTTGAACAACCACTTTCTGTACACATATATATTGTGTATCTTTCCCTTGGCAATGTAAATTCTTCTGGATTAAATTTAATTAAAAATGCTATAAAGCCATCAACATCTCTCATGTAAAGTTGAACACCATCGACATCTCCAACTAAAGTTTCAACTGGATATTCATCTGGAGTAGACATTTCACCATCGATAATAATATTATTTTTTAAATCTAAAATATCTTTTTTATAAGCACTACTCCAGCCATTTATTAAAGGAACAATTCTAATTGATTTTAAATCATCTATGCTTGTAATGCCAAGCTTTTCTAATGGTACAGCGTATTCAACTATTGGCGAATTTCGAACATTTAATACATTTCCTAATTTTTCAGTTACTTCACCCTCTTTACGAAGTGAACTATTTTCAATTCGATAATCATAATCTAGTCTAGTCTTTGTTGCAAAATAAATTTGGAAATTATCAAATATTGTTTCTTTAGTTGTTGCATAAATATAGAAATAATCTTTACCTGAAAAACCATAAACATCAAATGATGAATTAGTACCTAATAATTTATAATTTTTTTCACTTTTATCTCCATCTAATATAAGTTCATCATCTAACATTATATCTTCTCGATAATAATCTACTTTTTCACTAGCACTATCTAAATACCTTGGTCTTATTTTAAGTCCTCTTAACTCTTCAACTGTACTAATACCAATATCTTTTAGTGGTAAAGAAAATTCAAATGAACTTTCAGTAACTTCATGAGTTAAATTATGAGAAACAGTATTTCCTTCAGTATCATCTGCAAATTCATGAATACTACTACTAGTACTACTAATTCTATAATTATAATCTCCCAATGGTGCTGAATTAGTAGCTATATAAAGATACATATCTGCAAATGTTATATTTTTATATTCACCATAAAGATATAAAGTAGTATCACTAGATGTACCATAAATTTTATATTTTGAACCATCAATTAATAAAAAGTCATCATATTCACCCTCGGTATTTTTTCCATCTACCACAATATTAGAATCTTTATTTTGATGCATTTCATATTCAAAAGCATCTTGTGTTATTCCTTCTTCATTAACCTTTTTATATAAAATTCTTACCCCAATTATTTCTTCCGAACTCTTTATATTTAAATCATTAAGGGAAATTTTAAATTCGACACCTTGCGCTTTCGTATACTCAGTAATTATACCAATTGTTTCACTTCTAGTATTTGCCCGTAATTCATTATTACTCATTTCATAAATATAATCTTTAAATGATGAAGATTTACCTTCAATAGCAAAATTAACTTTAATCGTTTCATAATCTATAGCCTCCACATTTGATATATCGCCATAGAAATATAAGAATGCTCGATCATTACCTAAGTAAACTTGATAATTATCTGTCTTAGTATAAAGATAATCTTCACTCCAATCATTATTATAACCATCGATTTTAAGACCTGTAAAACTACTACGATTAAATTCAGTTTCAAATATCATTCTTTCTGCATTAGTTCTCTTATTTCTTAGTACAAAAGATACTCCAATAATATCAGAAATGGACTCTGCATCAATATCTCTAATATGTATTTTATATTCTATACCTTCATCAATCATATAGTCATAAACACCACTAGGCTCATATTCACCTATTTCTTTATAATAGCCATTATATATTTTATTTCTAGTAAGTGTTCTATTGTAATTAGTAGGACTTGTTGAACTAGCTCCAGCCAAATATAAATAAGCATAATAATTACTCATATTAGTTACTAAATTTGTATCAATGTATACAAATAAATATCCAACTTCTTGACGAGCATAAATCTTAGAATTATCATCTTGATATACTAAATCATCTTCTCCCCATTCATTATTAGTATTCATACCATCAACTACAATAGCATATGATGGTTTAAATTCTGTAATATCAACACTTAATTTTTTATCATAGCTTTTATCTAAGTATTCTACCTTTAATTTTTTAATATCAGATAAACTATTAACTCCTATTCTTGCTTTAGGAATTTTATATTCAAAATACTCTTGTTGGGCAAATTCAACAGGTGTACCAGAACCATCAACTAAACCAATACCATCTTTGTTTTCAAAACTTCCATCATATATATTCTTATCTTCAATCATATATTCATAAAAATCTTCACCTGTTTTAGAAAAATGAATATGAAAATGATAATCAAAAACATCATAATTATAAGCTTGACCAAATAAATAAATATATTCATCATCTTCTCTTGCATAAATTTCTACTTCACCATTATCATATATTAATTCGGATTCATACCATTCATACTCATCAGTAAGAATACCATCTATAGTAATTTTTCTATCATATCTATATAATGGTGAGTTATCCTCAACTTTTTCATCAGCATCATTTAATTGATAAAAACCATTATTATTGTTATCTGCATCCCCCTTAACAGTAATTGTACCTACATAATTACCTAACACTTGTGATAAATAACCATCCTCGTTAGCAAATTTAATTGCTGCATTGTCATTTTCAGCATATTCATCATATTTATCAGGTAATGATAAATAAATTTTCCATTCTCCTTCTTGAATGTTACTTGGAATTTTAAACACAAATTCTTCTCTAGTTTCTTCACCACTCCACCAAGTTGTTGGATTTTTATCAGTAATTACCTTATAATATTTATCTCCTTTTGTTAATATAGCATATACATTTCTTTCATGAGTTAAATTAGCAAATCCTTCATTTTTAATCGTAACTTCAAAATTAATAATACTACCTTTTGGAACTTCACCAGCTGGTACCTTAGCATTAGTTATTAAATAACGATAACCCATTTTATTAGCAAAATAAGTATAAGCATCTAATCCTGCATATAAAGGATCATTTTCAGTTGTTAAATGAGTATTTTGCCAAAATTTTTCTATTATTTTATGACCATCATGTAAATAATTTAAATGAACTTGTTCCATTTCCTTAGTCGCTTCAGGAATTTCAAAAAACAATTCTTCTGAATCACCCGGATATTCACCATTTTCATCTCCTCTATAGGAAAGTTCTCCACCCATAACTAAATACTTAGTAAGATAACTTTGCCACTCTAATTCACTTTCTCTTTCCCCTTTTTCATAAGTACCTTTATCAGTTGAAGATGATAAGAATGAATCATTGAAAAGACCAATTCTTGCTTCTCTAGCCTCAGTATATCCTAACCTTTCATTAAAGAAAGCATCATTTCCTATATACTCACGATAATAACTAGGCCTTCTTAAAGATACTTGAATCGGATAAGGAACAACACTTAATGTTTTATCCACTAACTGATTAATATATTCTGTTGTAGCATAAGGACTAGAATGCATTTCTCCCCAAGGACCAATAAAACCTAATTGGACTACATGTAATGTATCTTTATTTTGGTTAAAGAAATCTTTCAACTGATCTACATGATTTAATATCGTATCAAAACTATCTGGATCATTATTTATATTTTGTCCCTCTTCATAAGTATCACCATAAGCAAATCTTAAAATTATTTTATAGCCAGCTTTTCTAATTACATCAACATAATCATTTAAAGCACTAATTGCATATTCAGAAAGTGGTTCATTTTTATAATTTTTTAAATATACTTCCAACAATATTAAACTAAGATTTTTTTCTGAAACTTCTTTGACATCATGATTAGCATGATTAATTAATTCTTCTCTAGCGGCATCATCACCCTCCAAAGGTAAATCAATATCAGCTAATACATAAAAACCACGATAAGGATTTACTAATAACTCTCTACTAGGATTAAGATTAACATCAGAGTTAACAAGATTAGAGCCATCATACTTTACTCCAACTAAATTATAACCAAGATTAAATATTTTACTACTTATAAATTTAGCTAAAGTAAGACTTACATTTAAAAATACAATTATCCCTAAACTTATAAGAATATATTTATAATTTTTTTTGAGTTTAAATTTTTTTTCTTTCATAATGCTACCTCTTCTTAATTAGTTAACTCTTTTTGAACAGCAATTGTTTTAATATGAACTTCTGTATTTTGAATATCATCTATTTCCAATCTAAATTCTTCTATACTTTTTTCTAAAAATAGTTCACCACCATAAAAGCCATCTTTATATTCTCCATCTATTATTTTAGGAACTTCTACATAGGTATTTGGATTATCTTGGGTAATTAAATTACTTGATGGCATTACTTGATATTTGTATAATTTCGCATCAGGTATTATCTCATCATTTTCATCAACTATAAAAATATAATAATCATAAGCTACATCAGTAACTTCAGTTTCTGTACTATAATTACTTATAGAAAAATATTGCTTAATATTTTTTCCTCTCGCTAAATTAGTACCAATTTTTTCACCATTTGTTTCAATTATTAAATTAGCTACTTCAGCTTTAGCATTATTTGTAAATAATCCTATATATCTAGCAAGTGTATCAACACTTATAGTCACAATTAAAATAACAAGCAAAAAAACTATGCATAATTTTTTATTACGCACAATAACATATTTTATTTTTTCCAGTATGTTTCCTTGCATGTTACCTCCTATTTTAATTATTTATTCTTTGTCTTCCTGTAATCGTTATGGGTATATTTAATTCTGTTCCCATATATTCTGTATCTTCTTCATCACTCTCATTATTAACATAATAATCCCATTCCCAATTAAATGTTAATGTTTTTTCTTCTAAATAATTAAGTGTTCCTGTTTCTATATCTGGATTAGTTATTTTTAAATTGGAAGGAACACTACTCATATCTAATTTAATATCATATTCAATTGCTACTTCTGTATTTTTATTAGATATTTTTATTTGAAAATCACCTTTAGTCCCTGGGGCTATCTTACCATCAACTAATTTAGTAGTATCAATATTATCGAGTAAATTAATAACAATATTTTCAACTTTATTATCCTCTTCAAAATTCCACTTCGCTATGGGTATCATCCCAACACCATTTGTAACATCTGAATATCTAGCAAATGTTTCACTCATTAATTTAAAAGCTATAGTTAAAACGATAAAAAAGATAATAACAAAAATAGTATCTTTCCTACGTTTCATATGAACTCTCCTCATAAGTAGTAGTACCATTTTCTGAAACTAAAGTAGCACCAATCTTTAAATTTAATTGATAGTAAGCATTAATCCTTTCACCTACTTTAGTATCATTTTCATTTTCTACCCATTTCCACTCTAATTTATAAACATCATAAGAATTTTCAGTTAAATAACAATCTATATCTCTATTTAGTTCTTGATAAGATACATAATGATCTTCATCACCAGCAATATATTTATCATTTAATTTTAATTTATATTTCATATTTACATTAAATTCATTAGATTCTGTAAACACTAAATTGTATTTTATATTATATCTATTATTTCTAACAACAAATTCATAAGTATTTTCACTACCTGGAGCTATTTTATTTTTTAAAACATAATAAGATGGTTTAGTAAATATATTTAATTTAGTATCTTTTGAGTAATAAATATCTTCATCAAAAACCTCAACACTACTTGCTCCATGACTTTCAAAAATAATATCAAAGACATCAACATTACCAGTAGGTATCTTAGGTTTATGATCTATTAATCCCATACTTCTTACAAATAAGAAGAATAATAAAACTATAATAAAAAAAATTATTATTACTTTTAAAAATTGTTTTTCATTTTTTTCTTCAATTTTTTCTTGTTCTTCCATTTTATTCTTACCTTCATTTCTTTAAAGAGTCCAATAAAATCTATATACTCTTATATAAACTTTATTGGAAGCTTTAAAAACTTCCATTTTATTAAACCGTTTTAGCAATATGTTGTTGAACTGTTAATGTAACTGGTAATTCTAATGAAGTAGTTTCTTCGCTTCTGCCTAATGCTGTATCAGATACAGATTGAACATCATCTTGATTATCCCAAGTAATTGTTATTTTTACTTTATGTTCATTTGATATTGCTCCTAAAGCGATTGTTGGAGCTGATTGAGCAGTTTCTTGAAGATCATTGCCATCTACAGTTATTTTAGTAGTAAATTCAGATGTTCCAATTATATCAGCAAGTGAATCAGTTTCAATTTTTCCTAAAACATCAACAGCAACTTCAGTGCCAGTTAAATCAAGTACTACTTCTGCAGAAATTGAACTACCTGGAGCAATTTTACCATCTGTAACAAATTCACTCTTATCAGTAGTAAAACTTAAATTTAATGTCTTGCTAGTAGAAGCATCTTGTCCACCAACCTTTACTGCCCATTTAGCAATATTTGCTGTAGCAGTTCCAGTTAATTTATCTGTATATCTAGCATAAGTTCCACCAACAAAATATAATGAAACTGTAACTAACATAGCAACTACCATAACTGATATTATAGTTTTCTTATTCATTATTTCACCTCCTCTATACTTATTTTTTAAAAATAATATTTTAAAATATTATTTAATCTATATAAAAGGCAATCCCTCTTATACCACTATTCATTATTTTCTTTATCTTCTAAAGCTTTTTTCTTTTTGAATTCTTCAAATTCTTTTCTTTCTTTTTCATCTATTCTAAATTTTTTATCATCTTTTTTATTAGCGATATATAGCCATATAAGTCCTATTACTAAAATAATTAAAAGAACTACTATTAAACCAATTGGTTTTTGCATGAATAATAAGAAATTTCCAACTTTAGGAATTCTGCCAATATATATACCTTCTACATCACTTGTTTCGACTAAATTCGCATCTTCAGTATTGTTGTTATCACCTTTTGTTTTAAATTTTTTTGTACCATCCTCATTAACTATTTCCACAATTCTATGAGTAGTAACTTTATCATTTTCATTTCTAAATGCTATAATATCATTATTTTCTAAAGTATTTGGATCTACTATTTTTGCAAATACTAAATCACCAGTATAAATTGATGTTTCCATTGAACCAGACAACACTATCATAGGTTTTATACCAAATATATCAGGTACTTTATCTGGATACTTATATGCTTTATAAACTATAGTACCTGCAATCAATAAAAAAACAGTTGCTATAGTAAAAAATACAATTTTTATTATAGTACCAACTGTACTTTTCTTCTTCTCTTTCATAATATTACCTCCAAATCGAAACCCGCATCATGTCAAACTTTGTCATAATGTTATGTTTATATATTGATAAAACTTACTTATCTATTATATATATTTAATTATATAATACCCCCCCCCGAGTGTCAATGATTTTTACCAATTTTGCAGTGAAAAAAATTGAATTTGCGTTTTTATACCAATGTAAAAAAGATTTTTTTATTAGAAAGAGTTGCAACCAAAAGATAGATATTTGTCAATATTACATACAAAAAAAAGAGCATCTACTCAACATGATAGATGCTCAAACCCTAAAAATATTTTTGGACTGAGAGCATCTAACAATACAAATAGACGTCTCTTTTTATGTCCTATTAATTAGAAGAAATAAATAAAATATTTCTTTCTTCAATATTATTATACACTAATTCAGCTAATAAATGCAATTGTATTTACAAATTAACAATTCATTAACAAATTAGTAATACATATTATAAACTTTTTTAATATTATGTCAATATTACCTAACTAATTATTCCTTTTTATCATCTTCTGTATTATCTTTTTTCTTATCTCTAAATGCATTAAAGGCAATTATTAATCCAAAAACAGCAACTAACCCGATTAATCCAGCTGGTGTTCTTAAAAATAAAATAACATTACCAAGTTTACTAATCTTAAATATATATTTACCTTCTATATCGCTTAATAAAAGATCAGCACCATCTATAGTATTATTCGCATCACCTTTAGTTATTAATTTTATACCATGTTCATCTGTTGTTATCTCTTGAACTCGATGAGTAATAACAGAGCCATTCATTTTAAAAGATATAATATCATTTACTTTAATATTTTCTGTATCTTTAATAACAACAACATCACCAATATTAATGGTTGGTTCCATACTACCTGATACTACTATAAAAAATTTATAGCCAAAAATATCTGGTACTTGACCTTTGTATCTATAACTTTTATAAATAAGAGTTAAGGCAATTACTAAAATAATTGCTACTATTACATATAAAATAGTTTTTAATATTTCTAATATTACATTTTTTTTATCGTTCATAATATCACCTAAAACAATTATTTTTTATATTCAATTAATTTATCTTTCTTTACTAAATAACTTACTTTAGCATAATTTAAAAGAGGTTCATCACTTAAAGAATCAGAATAACTTTCATTTATTAAAGCATTATTATAAATACTTTTAAATCTCTTTATTTTTTCTTGTCCTTTACAATTTTTCCCAATTATACATCCTTTTTTGGTATCATACAAAGTAGCTATATAATCTATTTTTAATTCTTGACAAAAAGCTTTAATTAGAAAATCAAAACTAGCAGATATTACTAAATCATTATCTTTTCTTTTCTCTAAGTAAAACTTCTTAATATGTTTCATATTTTTTTTAACAAATATATTTACATATTCATCTAAATTATTAATATCTTTAACAAAACTAAATATATCACTTTTTATTTTGCCTAATCTTTCTTCTTTAGCAAAAATATTTCTCATACTTTTAATTAAACAACCTAGGACTTTAAAAGGATACTTAGTAAAAGAATATTTAATAAACTTTACAGATGAATCACCAGCAAAAATTGTATTATCAAAATCATAAACATTCATTTTAACCACACATTCCTTTCACTTCGTTCAAGGCACACATAGTCGTGAAAACTTGAACATAATTTATTTTAT
>CANRQF010000038.1 GCA_947632715.1 uncultured Bacilli bacterium
AATGGTTTTGCTAAAATTACATTTATTAAATAACTTGTTAGGGAACACTAAATTAGTGTTCCTTTTAGAATTTATGGATTAAATTTAACTAATGATAGCTTTGAGTTTGCCCTTTTTGGAGAAAAAATAAAATTTAATTATTAAACGCTATTTTTCAAATAATGAAAAATGGCGTTTTTTAAAGTAAAAAAAGGAAAACACCAAATTGTTATAGTATAATAAAATTAGCGAAATTTTAAATTTATGCTAAACAACTTTTTGGAGGTGTTTTCCTATGAATTATTTTACATCAGATACCTATGCTTTGAAAAGAGAAATTGTCAAGTTCTCTTATTTAATGACAAAAAAATGTCGAAATGTTGATAGTAATTTAGTACTAGATGTAATCTATGGTATTTTAGCATCTAAAGATATAAAAATAATGAGTTTTTCAAGAGTTTTATATGAGAATATTAAGTATGAAAAAACTATAAGACGAATATGTAATAGGTTAAAGGAAATAAAAGATATAGAAATTATAAAAGAAAACTTTAGAAAACAAGTAATTAGATATTTGCCTAAAGATAATATTTTAGCAATATTTGATGATAGTGATATGGTAAAAATTTATGGAAAAAAGTTTGAAGATTTAGATGCAGTCATAGATGGAAGCGATCCTCAAAAAAAGATAAAACCCGGTTATCACATATGTAATGCATGCTTGATAACTAAAAACCAAAGACAACCTGTGGAAGTCTATAGTAAAATATATTCTACAAAAAGCAAAGAATTTATAAGTATGAATAATGTAACTAATGAAAGTATTATTGAAGTTACTAAAATAGTTGGAACAGAATTTACAGGGATATTTGATCGAGGATATGATGATGAAAAAATATTTAGATTATTGAATAATCAAAAAACAAAATTTGTAATAAGATTAACTTCCAAAAGAAAAATGCTTTTTAAAGGAAAGAAGAAAAATGTTTTAGATGTTGCCAATGGAAGAAAAGGAAAATATAAAATGAATGTTTTTCGTAATGATAGAATAAATCAAGAAATATATGTAAGCTATACAAGAGCAAATATGTTAGATAGAAAACAAGAGGAATTTAATTTAGTGTTTGCTTATGGTTTCGGAAAAGAACCGATGATGTTAATTACTAACATAGATGTAAAAGATGGAAATGATGCGATAACAATAGTAAGAATGTATATAGATAGATGGAAAATAGAAGAAGTTCATCGTGTAGAAAAAACAGAATATAATTATGAAGATATGAGAGTACGAAGTTTAGTGCAACTTAATAATCTTAATTTTATATTTATGCTCACCTTATTTTTTATATGTATACAAATTGAAAAAATGGATACAAATTTATTTTCCATTAAGATATTATTAAGAAGTAAATCATTAAAAGAAAAATTAAATGTGTGGATAAGTCAATATGCTAAAGGTATGAAAAATATATTGGACTATTCTCAAAATGGCATAAAAATTTTTAAAAAAAGAAAAATACAAACAACTTTATCAAAAGAAATAGAAGAAGAAACTAAAATAATTTATGAACAATTATCTATATTTGATGAATGAATGTAAAGTGTTAACTTTTCACTTTACATATATAAATTAAATACCATTTTTTCCAAAAAGGGCAAACTCAAAATGATAGCATATTGACAAATATGGATAAATATTATACAATTTTAATGAAGTTCAGAACTGACTATCATTATGGTGAAGTCAGTCTTTTTTTTAAATAAAAATAGCTAAAAAATATTTTAAATAATTTGAATTATGTTAAAATATATATGGGGGTAAATTGTATGAGCAATAAACAAAAGTCTTTTTTATCTATTAATGAACTTGTTGAAAATATAAAAAATAAAGGATTAATTATACGAGATGAAGAAAAATTAAAAGATTTATAAAAATAAACTAAAACAATTAAAGTATTTACTGATTATGAAATGATTGCTGGAAATGAAGAAATGTCAACCCATGATGGACTTAGTACTATGATTGGAAATACTGGCATGGTTTTGCTAAAATAACGTATATAGGTGCTAGTAAATAGCACCTTTTTCTAAAATAATAAATCATAATATCTTGATATAGCATTTATTTTTAGGTATAATTAAAGTGGATAGTAGGAGTGATATTGTGCGAAAAATTATTGCAAGTTTAGATATTGGCTCATCTCTTATTAAATTGGTAGTAGGAGAGGTAATTAGAAATAAAGTACATATTTTAGCATGCGTTGATACTCCTTCTAGGGGAATAAAAAAGGGTTATGTAATTAATGGCGAAAGTGCTACTGAAAGTTTTAAAGAAGTATTTAAAAAATGTGAAAATATTTTAGGCATACCTGTAAATAAAGTAATTGTCAGTGTTCCAAGTGCTTATGCTGAATGCTTTTTAAGTAGTGGTACAATTGCTGTTAATTCTGAAGATAAAGTTATTAAGAATGCTGATGTTATAAAAGCAATGCAAAAATGTATGTATAAAAAAATACCTGAAAATAGAGAACTTGTAACAGTACTTCCAACTAGTTTTAAAGTTAATGATGAAGTAGTAAGTAATCCGATTAATATGGTATCTGAAAAATTAACAATGAAATCTATTGTAGTTACGGTGCCAAAGAAAAACATTGATGGTATTAATGCTTGTCTTAAAAATATTGGGGTAGAACTTGTTGATATTGTTATATCACCACTTGGTGATTATTATGAACATAATAATAAAGAGTTAAATAAAATGGTTGGAGCAGTAGTTAATATTGGTGAAGATACTACAACTGTATCAATCTTTAATAAAGGAATACTTACTAATTTAGAAGTTATTGATATAGGTGGTGCAAATATTACTAATGATTTATCTTATGTATATAAAATAAATAGTGAAGATGCTAAATACACTAAAGAACATTTAGCACTAGCTCATACGAGACTTGCTCAACCTAATGAATCATTATCTTTTATAGATAAACATGGGGAAAATGTTAAAATTAATCAATATGATGCATCTGAAATAGTAATGATGCGGATAACAGAGATTATTAATTTAGCAAAAAAGCAAATTAATCTCTTAACAAAAAAGGAAATTAGTTATATAATACTTACAGGAGGAGTTACAGAGAGTGAAGATTTCTCTATTTTGACAGATGAGTTACTTGGTAATTTAGCTCATATTGAAAGAGTTGAAGAAATTGGTGCTCGTAGTAACAAATATGGTACTGCTATTGGAATGATTAAATATTATAATAGTAGATTAAAACTAAGGAATGTAGACTTTTCAGTCTTTAGTGAAGAAGAACAAGAGGAGTTATGTGGTAGTGATAAAAAAGTAATGGTATCTGATAATTCATTATTAGGAAAATTATTTGGTTACTTTTTTGATAGTTAAGGAGAAGATAATATGAACGATTTACAAATGGATCAAATAGCAAAAATTAAAGTCATCGGTGTTGGTGGTGGTGGTTGTAATGCAGTTAACAGAATGATAGAGGAAGGCGTTAAAAGTGTTGAATTCTATGTTGTTAATACTGATTTACAAGTACTTAATGCCTCAAAAGCTACCAATAAAATCCAAATAGGTAAAAGTATTACAGGTGGAAGAGGAGCTGGTGCTAATCCAGAAATTGGAAGAGCTGCTGCCCTAGAGAGTAAAGGCGAAATTGAAGATGCCCTAAAAGGTGCTGATATGATTTTCGTTGCTTGTGGTATGGGTGGTGGAACTGGTACAGGTGCTGCCCCAATAATTGCGGAAATAGCTCAAGAGCTTGGAGCTCTTACGATAGGAATTGTTACGAAACCATTTAGATTTGAAGGTAAAAAAAGAAGTGAAAATGCTTTATTAGGAATTGAAGAGTTAAAGAAACATGTTGATACTTTAATTGTTATCCCAAATGATAAGTTAAGAGATATAATAGATAAAACAACTGGTTTTGATGATGCCTTTAAAGAAGTAGATAATGTACTTCATAGAGGTGTTCAATCAATTTCCGATTTAATTGCTGTAACTGGAGTAATAAACCTAGACTTTGCTGATGTAAAAGCTGTTATGGAAAAGAGTGGAACTGCTATAATTGGTATAGGTTGCAATGCTGGTGAAAATAGAGCAGTTGAGGCAGCTAGACAAGCTGTTGCTAATAGTTTACTTGAAGCTACTATTGATGGAGCTACAAATGCTATTGTTAACGTAACTGGTGGAAGTAACTTAACATTATTTGAAATTGAAGATGCTATTGAAACCGTAAGAGAAGCTGCTAAAAGTGATATTAACATTATTTTTGGAGCAATTAAGAATGATAATTTAACTGATGAAGTAATTGTAACAGTTATTGCTACTGGTTTTGATGAAGGTGATTCAGAAGAATTATATGAAAATGAAGAATTACCAAAAAGAAGATCTGTTTCAACTGATGATGATTTAGAAATACCACCATTCTTTAGAAATAACGATTTATTTTAATAAGAAGACAAAGAACGACAAAAAATGTTGTTCTTTTTTTATATAATAAATTTGGTGATTAAATGAAAATATATTTAGATTTGTTATTTATCTTAAATTTTATTTATGATATGTTAATTTTAATGACCATTAACATTACTTTAAAAAGAAATGCTAATATAAAAAGAATATTGTTAGCAAGTTTATGGGGAGCATTATCAATGTTTACTATCTTTTTAAAAATAAATAATTATCTTTTATTAATACTTAATTTAATTTTAGGATTATTTATGTTAATAATTGCATTTTCCTATCAAAATATAAAATATTTTTTAACTAACTTAGCATATTTATATATGACATCAGTTATTTTAGCAGGTTTCTTATATTTTTTAAAAATTCAATTTCAAAATTTAGCTTATCCCCTTAGTTTAAGTATTGCTCCTTTAATATTATATTTATATATAAAAGAACAAAAGAATTTAAAAAGAATAGTTAATTATTATAAAAAGGTAATTATTACTTTTAAAAATAATAAAACTTTAGAATTAAATGGTTTTCTAGATACAGGTAATAAATTAAAAGATCCAATAACTAATAAATATATAATTTTAATAAATAAAAATACTTTAAATGGCATATATAATATAAGAAGTCCAATTTATGTACCAATTAATACTGTTAATAATCATAGCTTACTTCCTTGTATAAGTATTAAAAATATTATAGTTGATAATAAAATTTATAATAATTATTTACTGGGAATATCAAATGATTTTAAAGGTTTTGACAATATAAATTGTTTATTAAATTATCATTTATGGGAGGGATAAAAATAAATATATTTAAAAAGATAATTGAATTTTTAAAAAATAAATATAATGATTGTTTCTTTGTGGGTGCTACTGATAAATTACCACCACCTTTATCAAAAGAAAAAGAATTAGAATATCTAATAAAAGCGAAAAGTGGTGATATTGAAGCTAGAAATATCTTAATTGAACATAATTTAAGATTAGTTGTATTCTTAGCTAAAAAATATGAAAATACAGGCTTTGATATTGAAGATTTAGTATCTATTGGTTCGATTGGATTAATTAAAGGAATTAATACATACAAGATTGATAAAAATATTAAACTAGCTACTTATGCTTCAAGATGTATTGCTAATGAAATATTGATGTTTTTAAGAAAAAATAAAAGAAAGAAAATAGAAGTTAGCTTAGAAGAAACATTAAATTATGATGCTGAAGGTAATGAGTTAAAATTAGAAGATATTTTAGGAACAGAAAATGATGTAGTTCCTAAAGAATTAGAATGTGTTATGGATAAAGAGATATTAACTAAAGAAATAGAAGTTTTAGAACCAAGAGAAAAAGAAATAATGACTTTAAGATATGGACTTAATAATACTAAAGAATATACTCAAAAAGAAGTAGCAGAAATGCTTGGAATAAGTCAATCTTATATATCGAGAATTGAGAAAAAAGTAGTTAAAAAATTACAAAGTGTGATGAAAATTTAAAATTAGATAGCAATTATCTAATTTTTTAAATTTTAATTAAACTTGATATACTCTAAAAATAATGTTAATATATTAGAACAAAAAAGATTTATTAAGAAAGTTATTAAGAAGGTTATTTATGGAAAAAGAGTTTGAAAAGTTTTTAGAAAGTATCTTAAGAGAAATAAATGAATATATTAATAATTATTTTATGGATACTAATAATATTAATTATTCTTTAAATAATTTATTAAATCTAACTAAATATTTACAAAATCAAAATATAGAAATAGAAATGATAGATATTGAAAATTTATTTAGAAATGATAAATTAAGTGATAGTTTAAAAAATGTAATTAATCACATTAATAATGATATGTTACGTAAATTAAATAATAGTTATTTAACAACACTTATCATCACTTATTGTAAAATAAATAATATTCATAATAATTATGTGCAAATATTAATTGATGCTACGATTAATCCTTATGATAATGGAGCGCAATATGAATTAATAAAGAAAGTTAAAAATGGTGATAAAAGAGCAAAAGAATCACTTATTTTAGCAAATGAAGGATTAATAAGAAGTTTTGTGGCTAAAAATGTATATAAAATAAAAAATAGTTGTTTAGATGGTGATGATTTATTACAAGTAGCGCGTATGGCCATTATTGAAGCAGCTGAAAATTTTGACTTTTCAAGGGGAGCTAAATTTTCAACATATGCTAGTTGGGTGCTTATGAAAAACATTAATAAAGAAATTTATAATTATTCAAGAGTAGTAAGATTGCCAATTAATGTTTACAGATTAGTTAATGAATATAAATATGTAGAAAGTTTATATATGACTAAATATGGATATATGCCAAGTGAAGATGAACTTGCCCAAAAAATGAAATTACCAATTGCAAAGATAAGAGAATTGGAAATTTTAAAAAAACGAGTTATGAGTTTAGATAAAGAAGTTCAAAATAATTACGATACTGATGAAGATTGTAATATTAGTTATTTTATTGCTGATGAAAGTCAAAATTTTGAAGAAAATTCTATTTATAATATATATTTAGATGAAGTTAAAGCAAAATTAGAGAGTTCTTCAAAAATAACAGCAAGAGATAAAATGATTATTAAATTAAGATATGGTCTTGATGATCATATAGTTAGAACTTATGACTATATTGCTAATATTTTTAAATTAAAAAAAGAAAGAATTAGACAAATTATTAATAGTAATTTAGAAAAGATCGGCTATGATAATCATTTGAATCCAATACCTATAAAACAAGCACCAGTTCGTAAAAAACGTATTTATTAAAAATAGAGGACATGTTATAATATATAAAGGTGATTTTATGGACAAGATAAGAGTAGTATTTATGGGAACGCCTGAGTTTGCTATACCGGTTTTAGAAAAATTAATTAAACTCACTAATGTCGTATTAGTAGTAACTAAAATGGATGCTTATGTTGGTAGGAAAAAAATATTAACTCCATCACCAATTAAAAACATTGCTTTAAAAAATAAGATACCAGTGTTAACTCCCAATAAATTAAAAGAAGAATATCAAGATATTTTAAATTATCAACCTGATTTAATTGTTATTTGCGCTTATGGTAAAATCTTAAATAAAGAAATACTTGATTATCCTAAATATGGCTGTATTAATGTTCATGCCTCTCTTCTTCCTAAGTATAGAGGATCTTCTCCCATGCAATATGCTATTTTAAATGGAGATAAAAAAACAGGTGTAACTCTTATGTATATGGATGAGGGAATGGATACTGGTGATATCATAGATAAAATAGAATATGCAATAAAAGATGATGATAATTTAGAAAATGTTCATGATAATTTAAGTTTACTTGGATCTACATTACTTGAAAAAAATTTAGAAAATATAATTAATGGTAAGATTGTTAGAATAAAACAAAATAATGAGGAGGCAACTTATGCTCCCAAAATAGAAAGAGAAATGGAAGAATTAAATTTTAATGATAAAGTTATAAATGTTTATAATCATATTAGAGCATTTAGTCCATATCCTCTTACAAAAACAACAATATTTAATGAAGAGATAAAAATTATAAAAGCTCATTATGAAATTAAAAATAGTGAAGCCAGTAAAATATATATTGATAAGAATAGTTTGGGTATTGGTTGTATTGATGGTATAATATACTTAGATATTATAAAACCAGCTGGTAAGAATAATATGCTAATAAAGGATTATTTAAATGGTAAAAAAATTAAATAGTTAGTGTAGAGGTGTAGTATGAAAATAAAGTTAATAATCATAAATTTTCTAACTTTAATTAGAATAATTGGGGTAGTATTATTAATTCCAATTTATCATCATTTTGGTGGCCTTTATGCTGGAATACTTTCTTTAATATGTTATTTTACTGATAGTTTGGATGGCCTTTTAGCAAGAAAGTGGCATGCTTCAACTTTTTTTGGAGCATTATTTGATGGTACTGCTGATAAATTATTTACGATTGCTAATTTTATAGTCTTATATTTAATTACTCCCTATGCTATTATTCCTATTATAATTGAACTTTTAATTGTATTAATACTTATAATTAAATTAAAAAATAATTTAAATTTAAAATCTAATGTTATTGGTAAATTTAAAGTATGGATATTAGCTATTTGTATAGTTTTAACTTTTGTTGTAAGTGATATTAATAATATTTCTTTTATAAGTCAATCTTTTAAAAACTGTATTAATAATTTAAATTTTAATATATTATATTTAATTTTACTATCACCTGCAATTATAATGGAAATATTAACTTTAATTAGTTATATATTAGAAATTAAAACACCAAAAAAAATAAAAATATTAAATAAACCACATAAAGAAATAGTTATTCCTAAATTAAATGGAAGTAAATGGAATAATTTTAAAGAAATTTGGTTGAATCCTGAATTTTATGATAAACATAAAGATGATACTAATTTAAAAAAATTAATAAAATTATTATAAGTAAATTATGTAATATGATTTACTTTTTTACTTTTTTATGTTAATATATTTTGGCCAAAGAGAATGGATTAAGAGGGTTTTTATGAATTTAGAAAGTATATGTAAAAAGTATTGTTTTATTAAAGAATCAATTTTAAAAGATCTAATAAACAATTGTAATAATGATATTAATAAATTATTAAATAATATACAAATTTATTTAAATAGTTTAGTTAAAAATGATGAAATAATAATAGAGTATTTAGATAATTTTATTAATTCTAATGTTAATAATATAGATGATTTAAAATTAATTGAAGATTTATTAAATGAATTAAATTATCCAATTAATGAAAATATTATTAGACATTTATTAAAGAAAAATAGTAATTTATATTCTTTAATAAGTCAAATATATTATGATAATGAAAAGAATATAAAAGATAATGGCTTAATATTAACTTTTAAAGATTTTTTTATTATAAAATTTGTTGAAATATTTATTGAAATTAAGAATATAGATTTATATGAATTAACTGATGATTCTAAATATACAACGGCTTTAAAAGCCTATATAAAAGATATTAGAAAATTTCAAGTTTTAAGTAGAGAAGAAGAATTAGATTTAATAAAAAAATATAAAAATGAAAATGATAAAATAGCTCGTCAAAAAATAATTGAACATAATCTTAAATTAGTTGTTTATTTTGTTAAAAATTATTATTTTTATGATTCAAAAATAATGGATTTAATTCAAGAAGGTAATATTGGCTTAATGATTGCTTTAGATAGATTTGATTATACTAAAGGTGTTAAGTTTTCAACATATGCTATTTATTGGGTGAGAGAAACTATTTTTAGAAAAATAGGTGAGGAAAATGATTATAGAATCCCTGTTTATTTGATTCCAGAAATTAATCGCTATAGTCGTTTAAAAAAAGAGTTAGAAGATAAATATCAAAGAAAGCTTAGTAAATCTGAATTATCAAAATTTCTAAATTTAGATATCAAAAAAATTTCAAAATATGAAAGCATCAATCAAATAAAAACGGTATATTTATATGATACGCTAAATGATAATAAAAGTCGTATAGATTTCATTAAGGATGAAACACAAAATGTAGAAGAAAATTATTTCCAAAAAAATTTATATGAAAATTTACGAAAAGCTTTAAATAGTAAAAATATTAGTGATAAAGAAAGAGAAATAATCTATAGAAGATTTGGCTTTGATGGTCAAAATATTCAAACCTTTGAAGAAATAGGGACAAGTATGAGAATTTCAAGGCAAGCAGCTCAACAATTATGTCAAAAAGCAGTTAAAAAATTAGTGAATTGCAAATCTTTAATTCCTTATAAAGAATTATTTTGTTTAAAAGAATATCTACCTAGTTTTTATCAATTTTTTGTAGGAACTAAAAAAATTGATATTAATGCAGCAATTAAATATTTAAATGAATTAGAATATGAAAAATTATTAAATATATATGGTAATGATTTAAATAATAAAGAGATTATAAAAACCAATGAAAATTATAATTATATAAAGAATATTATTGTTCCTAAAGTGGAAATGATTTTAGATAATACTTTAGATTCTAATACTTTTGATAATATAAAAAATATTAATGCAGCAATAATTATTAAAAAAATATTTGAATATTATAAAGATTATCCAATTGAATTAATCTATTATACTATTAATTTATTAAATGATAATGAAAATTCATTAAATACTTTAGATACTGAAAATGCTATAAATAAATTTAATGAATTACTAAAAAATACTTTAAATAATATTAACATAGTAAATAATTTGCAAACATTAAGTATTTATTATTTAAAAAGTATAAATTTACTTCAAGATAAGTATAGTTATTTATTAGATAAATATGGCTACGAAAAAGCCATTATAATTATGTTAAATTTTGGCTTTATAGATAATAATATATTTAACATTGATACTTTAAGTAAATATTTTTCATATACTTGTGAAGAAATAAATAAATTATTTACTGATTATATAATTGATAATAAATACACTATAAATAATAAGTTAACATTAGTAAAATAAAATGATAGATTTAAAAGAGAACCTATTTTGCTCTCTTTCTTTTGTACAAATTATTTTGCAAATCTATAACTTTTCAAAATGATTTTTCAAAAATTATTGACACTCGGGGGGGGTATTATATAATTATATTATATAAAAAGGTAGGGTTAAGTTATGAAGAAAAAAACTTTAAT
>CANRQF010000039.1 GCA_947632715.1 uncultured Bacilli bacterium
ATGTTAAAAAATAAATTATATGAAATATATTTAAAAGAACAAGATGAAAAAAAGAATGCTTTAAAAGAAAATCAAAAAAATATTGATTTTGGTAGTCAAATAAGAAGTTATATATTAGAGCCATATAAATTAGTTAAAGATAATCGTAGTAATTATGAAAATAATGATCCAGATAGAATATTAGATGGTGATATTTATAATATGTTAGATTATAATTTAAAAAACATAAAATGGAGTTAATTTTTCATTTTTGTAATAATAAAGGAGAATAATAATGCCAAGTATTATAAAACAATTAAATGATGAACTAAACCATACTAGTTTTGAGTTAGAATTTGATGATGAAGATAATGGCATAATTGCTCTAACAACAGAAAATGTTCAAAAAGTAGAAACGATGTTAAGATATAATCCTGATTATCCTCAATTTATTGACTTAAAAAATTTAAAAAAGGAAGATGAATTTAAAAAGTATTTAGACGAAAAATATGATAAAGAAAAAAACTTTGTTAACAAATATTTAATAAATAAAGAAAAATATGAAGACACTAAAAATATCAAATATGAATATTCATCAGTTTATTATATAAAAGCTTTGGTAGATTATAAAAGTGATAAAGACAAGTATACATATTTAATACTACTTATCTTAAGAAAAATAAATAGTGAAAATAATACTCGTGTATCATTAAATGACATAGGTCAAATAGCATGTAAAATTGTGGATAAATATAGTGATTATGATAAATTAGCTGATGCTTTAAAGGAACCAAGTAAAAAAACTAAAGAATGTAATTATGAGTTAATTAAAATTTTTTGTGAAGGATTACAAAAAAGATATTTATCTCTAGCAACAAAATTTTGTCACTATGTAAGTTTTGTCCTTTTCTATGGTACTAATTATGCTGATTTATATTCTATTTATGATGAAGTTGTTAATAATAGCTTACCAAAATATACGAATAAATATAATATTGAATTTGAAAAAAAGGAATTAACAAATTTAAAAGATTGGGATGAAATTCTTGATTATTATCGTAAATATCAGGAAGTAATTAAAAAAGTTATAGAAAGTTATGGAAAAGGTTCAAAAATAATTAGTAGGAATGGTTTTGATCATTTAATTTGGTATAGTAATAAAAAAGGTTAAAATGGAGTTAATACTTCATTTTTTTAAATTGTTATGTTATTATATAGCATTGTGAGGAAGAATTATAATGAATGATGTTTTTAATTTAGTTGGACTTGCATATATAATGGAAAGAAAAAAGACAACTATTGATGATAAAGAACTTGTTTATTATGAACCAATTGATGCAGTTTTTGGTGCAGATATTGTGTTTAATGTCAGTGATGAACGATTTTTGATTTTATCTGGAAAGTATTTAGGTCAAACATTTAAAAAAGGAATTAGAGATAATTACAATCTAGTGGTAAGACGATTTCGAACAATAGCAAATCTTCTTGCAGCTAATAATAATGTTTTGGATTTGAATGTATTCAGGAGTTGGTATACATGTAACTTACATTCATTTTATACTTACAATTCTAAATATGATGAATTTTATAAAATAGAAGATAAAGATTTAATAAATAAAATTAAAAATAATCAAAATAAAGAATATGATTCATCTTTGTTAAATTCTAATTCTAATATTGGTAATATCTATGAAAATATTAGAAAAACAATTATTTCTCAAGATAATCAAATTATGCAAATATTAACCTCTCTTTTTAAAAATAGACAAGCAATTAGTTTGAATTTAGAAGAAAGAGTAGTAAATAAATTAAAAGAAAATTTAATTATATATGGTTCAACGGGAACAGGTAAAACAGAAATAATCAATCAAATAGCTAAATATTATAATGTACCAATGGTTATTGAGAATGCCCCAGATTTTACGGAAACTGGTTATATAGGAAGAGATATAACTTCGATGTTTAACGATTTATATTTAGCAGCAGATAAAGATTTAGAGAAAGCACAAAAAGGTATATTAGTTATTGATGAATTTGATAAATTAGCCGAAGGAAAAAATTCATATCACGACCATGTTTCTAGAATTGGTGTTCAAAGATCACTTTTAAAAGTTTTAGATGGTCATACTTTCTATACAGATGGATTAAAATTTAATACATCACAATTAACAATTATCTTACTTGGAGCATTTGATAATATAAAAAAAGATAATGAATATGATAAATTAACTACTAAAGATTTTGTAGATTATGGTATTATGAGGGAACTTATGGGAAGAGTTTCTAAATATGTAGCAATGAATGCTTTAAGTATAGATGATTTAAAAAAGATATTTTTAGAATCTGATTTAAGTCCATATAAAACTTATAAAGCTTTATTTGATGCAATGAATATTGAAATAACTTATGATGATGGATTTACAGATTATATTGCTAGAAAAGCATATGAACTTAATAGTGGAGCAAGAGGATTAAAAACTGTGTTTGATAATGAAATTGGTGGAGCATTATTTAGAATATTTGCTGGTGATTATAGTAGTATTCATTTAACTATGCCCGAAAGTAATGGATTAGCATATAAGTTAATTAAAAAATAGAAAGGATAAGGTATGCAACAAGATAAACTAATAATAGTTAATTTAATGGCAAATGATTTTTTCCATTATTATGATATTCATCGTGAAGATTTTCCAAAAAATATGTATGGATATTCTTTATACTTATATTTAGCTAAAAAATTAAATATACCAGATGATATTATTAACTATAATGAGATAAATAATCAAATATTTTTAGAAAAAATAAAAGATATTGATGAGAGTAAGATGTCTAGTATACTTAAAGAAAGAATAAATGATTTAGAGTATATTATGCAAGATGGTCTTAAAGATATTATTAGTAAACCAAGAGTTTTAGAGAAAAAATAAGCTCTTTTCTTTAAAAAACAATTATATTATAATTACTATAAGAAGAAAGTAGGTAATATGATGAAATATTTAAGTAAAGAAGATATTACAAATAAGAAAGTATTATTAAGATGTGATTTTAATGTTCCGGTAAAAGATAATAAAATAACTGATTCAAGTAAAATTGATAAAAGTTTAGATACAATTAAATATTTACTGGATAATAAAAATACTGTCATTATTCTAAGTCACTTTGGTCGTGTTAAAAGTGAAGAAGATAAAGAGAATAATAGTTTAAGAATAGTATATGAATATTTAAAAAATTATTTAGATTTAGATTTTATTACGGATCCTACTAATTTAGAAAAAGTTAATAATTCAGAAAAGAAATGTTTTTTAGTAGAAAATACTAGATTTACTGATGTACCTGTAAAAAGAGAAAGTAAAAATGATTTAGAACTAGCTAAATATTGGAGTAATTATGCTGATGTTTTTGTAATTGATGCTTTTGCTTCTTTACATCGTATTCACTCATCTACAGCAGGTATTAGTAAATATTTGCCTACTTATTTAGGATTTTTAGTAGAAAAAGAATTAACTAACTTAGATAATCTTATTAATAATAAAGAGCATCCATTTTTAGTTATCATGGGTGGTGCTAAAGTAGATGATAAATTAAATATTATTGAAGGATTACTTAAAAAGTGTGATAAATTAATATTAACGGGAGGATTATTGAATACTTTTCTAAAAGTTATGGGATATAATGTTGGTAAAAGTTTAGTTAGTACGGACGCGGAAGTATTAAATAATGTTAAAAAATTAATCAATAATTATACTGATAAAATATATTATAGTACCAAATTTGTAGTTAATAGAGATGATACTGTTATTGCTTTAGAATTAGACGACATTGAAGATAATGATATAATTTATGATAATTTAATTGAATTATCAGATGTCATGAGTGATATAAAAGTAGTATTCTTAAATGGTACAAGTGGTAAATATGAGATAGATGAATATAGTAGAGGTACAGAAAAATTATTATATGATTTAAAAAAGAGTAATGCTAAAGTATATGTTGGTGGTGGTGATAGTGTATCATCAGTAATTAATTTAGGTTTTAAAGATGCTTTTACTTATCTTTCTAGTGGTGGTGGTGCAACTTTAGAATATGTCTGTGATGACAAATTGGATGCTTTAGAATATATAAAAGAAAATAACTAAAATATGCTAAAATAAGCATATTTTTTTGTAAAAACGTCAAAATTCGACATAAGTTAACACAAATAGACAATACTTGTCATTATTTGCTATAGATTTTTGTCAAATAATCTTTTATAATGATAAACATGTGCAGTACAAGAATATTATTTTAAAGGAGAAAGACATGAAATCAAGTATTAATGTTTTAGTCATTGATAATGATACAACAGTGACTAAAGAAATTGAGAAGTATTTTAGTAGTCATGATGTAATTAAAGTAGTAGCTTGTGTTAGTAATGGGGATGATGGATTACAATACATAATTAATAATTATGAAGATATTGATATGATTGTAATGGACTTAGTATTACCAAAACTAGATGGGCTTTTCATTTTAGGAGAATTAAAAAGAAGAAAGATAGACAAAAAAATAATTATTACAACTAATTTTCGAGATGATACTATTCTTGAAGAAACTAATAAATATGGTATTGATTACTATATGTTAAAACCAATTAGTTATTTAAGTTTAGAAAGAAGAATAATGGCAATAGATTTTAACAATCATCTAAAGAATAATAGGCAATTTAATCAAGAGGCTGTTTTAACAGAATTATTGCATAATTTAGGAATACCATCACATATAAGAGGTTATCAATATATAAGAGAAGGAATACAAATAGTATATCGTAGTAATAATAACATTACTTATATAACTAAAGATGTATATCCAGAAATTGCTAAAAAATTTAATACAACTTCAACTAGAGTAGAAAGAGCAATTAGACATGCGATAGAAGTTAGTTGGTCACGTGGTGATATATCACTTATGGAAGATATATTTGGTAATAGTATTAATGTCAATAGAGATAAACCAACTAATTCTGAATTTTTAACAACGCTTGCAGATAGACTAAAAGTAGATAATAATTTAATTTATAGTTAAATACAAGATACTTAATTATGAGTATCTTTTTCATTTAAATAATTATTGCTTTTAATATTTAAAATATAATGTTATAATTAAAATAGTGATGGATTATGAATAAAAAAGGATTTACGTTAATTGAATTAATTGTTGTAATAGCTCTTATTGGTATAATTGGTGTTGTAGTAACAATTAGTTTAACAGACACATTTAAAAAAACTCAAGAAAGGGATTGCACTGAATTTATTGAAAGCATTAAAGAAGCAGGATGTACTTATGCTAGTTTATCTAATATAGATACTGTAAGCGGTGAAAGAAAACCTAATTGTGATCGTAGCGTAACATCTACTTGTACTTATACAATAGGTCAATTGATTGAACAAGATATGATTGATGAATCAGTTAATAAATGTAGTAAAAATAATGAACCATTATCAACAAGTAGTAGTAACATTAGAGTTGTAGTTAAATTTGATGCCGATGGTAAAAAAACTTGTACAGTAGAAGGCATTGAATAATATGAAAGAGAAACTATTAGAGTATTTAGATGATTCTAAAGCTAAAACTCTTAAAGAAATAAAAGATTATTTAAATAGTAAAAATGAAGAAGAGATATTAAAAATTTTAAATGAGCAAGTCAAATTAGGAATTGTTCATGAAACTAGTAAGAAAAAATACATTTTATTAAAATATTGTAAATCATTAAGAGTAGGAAAGATAGATACGACTAAAAATGGCTATGCTTTTTTATTACTTGATAATGAAGATGACATATTCATTGCAAAAGATAATTTAAATGGTGCAATTGATAACGATACAGTACTTATTGATATGTATCGAAGAAATGGTAAAATTGAAGGAAAAGTGTTAAAAATATTAGATCGAGGTGTCCAAAAAGTAATTGGTGAAATATTATTTAAAAATGGAACACCAACATTAATCCTTGATGATAAAAAATTAGATATTAAAATTAGACTTAATAATTCATTTTCTAATTTAGTAGATGGTCATAAAGTTTTGGTAACTTTAGATAAACAAATTAATGATAATGAATTTATTTGTACCATAATAAAAATAATAGGTCATAAAAATGATCCCGATATTGATATTTTAAGTATTGCTTATAAACATAATATTGAATTAGAATTTAGTGATGAAGTTAAAGAAGAATTAAAAAGCATACCGGATACTGTAAGAGAAGAAGATAAGATTGGTCGAGTAGATTTAACGAATGAAGAAATATTTACAATCGATGGTGATGATACAAAA
Source organism: uncultured Bacilli bacterium (assembly GCA_947632715.1). Lineage (GTDB taxonomy): Bacteria > Bacillota_I > Bacilli_A > RF39 > UBA660 > SIG200. The sequence goes on from CANRQF010000039.1 coordinate 6,292, forward strand.
GATATTGATGATGCGATAAGTTTAAAAGTTGAAAATAATTATTATGAATTAGGAGTTCATATTGCTGATGTATCATATTATGTTAAACCAAATACCCATTTATATAAAGAAGCTTATGAAAGAGGAACTTCGAGTTATCTTGCTGATAGAGTACTACCAATGCTTCCTCATGAATTATCCAATGGTATCTGTTCCCTTAATCCTGGAGTTGAAAGACTTGCCATAAGTGTAGTTATGAAAATAGATAAAACTGGTAAAGTTAATGAATATGATATTTTTCCATCAATTATTAAAAGTCGTAAACAAATGACTTATAAATGTGTTAATAAAATAATAATGGAAAATGAAGTGCCAGAGGGATATGAAGAATTTAAAGATACATTGTTGAAAATGCAAGAACTTTCCACAATTGTTCGTAAAAGAATGATTAGTAATGGTTATTTAGAATTTAATATTCCTGAAGCTAAAATTGTGCAAGATGAATCTGGAAAATGCATTGATATAATTAAAAGAGAACAATTAGAAGGTGAAAATCTAATTGAGAATTTTATGATTTTAGCTAATGAAACAGTAGCAACGCATATATCAAATATGGACTTACCATTTATATATCGAGTTCATGGTACACCAAAGAATGAAAAAATTACTGATTTTACTAATTTAATTAAAATTATGAATTTAAATTTAAATTTGAATGGTATTGATACATCTAGTCGAAATATGCAAAGACTATTAAATGATTTAAAAGATTATAAAGAAGGAACAATATTATCAAGTATGTTACTAAGAAGTATGCAAAAAGCCATATATAGTACCGATAATATAGGACACTTTGGTTTAGGTCTTCACAATTATACCCATTTTACTTCTCCAATTAGAAGATTTCCTGATACAACTGTTCATTTATTATTAAGAACATATTTATTCAATAAAGAAATTAATAATGATACAATAAAATACTTTCAAAATACTTTGCCAGAAATAGCTGAGCATTCATCAATAAAAGAACAAGATGCAGTTGATGCTGAAAGAGAAGTAACAGATATGAAAATGGCTGAATATATGGAAAGTCACATTGGTGAAGAGTATACAGGAATGATAACAACCGTTACCAATTTTGGCTTTTTTGTGGAACTGCCTAATTTAGTTGAGGGATTAGTTCATATTAATACATTGGATGGTTATTATAATTATGTTCCAGAGTTACTTGCTTTAGTAAGTACAGATAAAAAAGTTATTTATAAAATAGGAGACGAAGTAAAAATAAAGGTGGTTAATGCTAGTAAAGATGCTAGATTAATAGATTTCGAGGTTATAAATGGAAATAGTAAATAAAAAGGCAAGATTTGATTACTTTGTTGAAGATGAGATTGAAGCAGGTATTGTATTAAAAGGAACAGAGATTAAATCATTGCGAAAAGGGAGTGCTGATTTAAAAGATACATATGTAAGAATAAAAAATAATGAAGCATATATAATTAATATGTATATTGCTAAGTATGAAGAAGGTAATATTTTTAATCATGATGAAAGAAGAGAAAGAAAATTATTACTTCATAAAAAAGAAATTAAAAAGTTAGCTAGTTTAAAAAGTGTAGAGGGGTATACTATAATTCCTTTGAGAGCTTATTTAAATAAAAATGTAGTTAAAATAAGTTTAGGGGTTTGTAAGGGTAAGAAAAATTATGATAAAAGAGAATCTATAAAAGAAAGAGATTTAAAAAGAATAGAAAAAAATTCATAATGAATATAAAATAATAATATATTTTAATAGGAGGATTGTATGGAAAAAGTTATTGAATTTGTCGGAAATAATTATGCTTGGTTTTTAACAATATCAATTATTTTATTATTTGCTTTAATTGGTTATATAGTTGATAGCAAAAGAAGTAAGAATGATTTACTTAAGAAAACGGAAACAGAAATAGATGAAAATGCTATTCAAGAAATTATGAATAATACTGAAAATGAAGGAAAAAGTTTATCAGATATGGTAAGTAAATCTAAAAACATTAATCCTGAAACTAAAGGTGTTGATCTAGTAGATGAGAATATTTTAAATAAGAAAGATGAAACAAATTCCACTAATCAAACAGCAACTGAGCCTAGTAATACAAGTGCTTCAACAAATACAAATGATACAAATAATGTGAATAAAGTCCAATAGGACTTTTTATTTTGTAAAAAATTTGCTATAATTAAAAAGCAATGATAAAGGAGTGAATTTATGAATCTAACTCAAATTTGGAGTATAGTGACAAAAATAATTGATATAAGTATTTTATGGTTAGCATTTTATTACATTTTAAAGAATATAAAAAATAATATAAAAATGGTTTTAATTGTTAAAGGAGTAATTATTATTCTTGCAGTTAAAATCTTAAGTGATTTATTAAATCTTTATACAGTTGGGGCAATTTTAGAGTATATAGTGGCATGGGGACCACTTGCAATAATCGTTATATTTCAACCAGAAATTAGAAGTGTTCTAGAAAGTTTAGGAAGAACCCAATTACTTGGTAGACATAAAGTTTTAACAGTAGATGAACGTGAAAGAGTAGTTTACGAAATAATGAAAGCTGTTGAATACTTTAAAAAGAATCGTATTGGAGCCTTAATCGTTATTGAAAGAGAAGTATCTTTAGAAGATTATATAAAAAATGGTACAAAAGTATATGCTGATTTAACAGACGAATTATTGGAAACTATTTTCTTTCCTAATTCACCAATGCATGATGGTGGTGTTATAATCCAAGGAGATCGTATTACTTGTGCTGGCTCAGTATTTAAAACAAGTATGAATCCAAATATTTCTAAAAGACTTGGTACTCGTCATAGAGCAGCGTTAGGTGTTGTTGAAGAAAGTGATGCAGTGGCATTAGTTGTTTCTGAAGAAAATGGTCGTATTTCGATAGCATGTGATAATGAACTTCACTACAATTTAACTTTAGAAGATTTCCGTATGAAACTTATTGAAGAATTAAGTCCAAAAACTGAAGTATTCTTTGAAGCTGAAGAAAATGAAAGTGGTGAAGAAAATGAATAAAATTCTAAAAAAGATAGGAAAAATATTATATGCTATTTTTGAAGCCATTTATGGGGTTATAGACAAAATAATTATTATGCCAATAAGTAGATTAATCTATAATATAACTAAAAAGAATAATAGTAATAATTCATTATTTAGTAAACTAATTAATAGACCAAAAGTTTTAATAATAATATCTTTAATTTTTGCTGTAATATGTTTCTTGTTAATTGATAATAAAGTAATTAATTTAGTAGATACAGATGCGGAAAATGTTGAAAATGTTCCAGTATCATTAATATACAATGAAGAAGCATTTGTAGTTGAAAATGTACCAAGTGCAATAGATGTTACTATAACCGGAAGAAAAATTGATGTTTACTTAGCAAAACAATTAGGTGAATTTAAAGTTGATTTAAATTTATCAAAGTATACTGAAGCAGGTACTTATAAAGTGTATTTTACCTATTCAAAAAATATTAATTCAGTAAAATATTTATTAAATCCAGCTTATTTAACTGTCAATATTAAAGATAAAGTTAGTGAAGTAAAAACAGTAGTTTATGATATAGTTGGTAGCGATGACTTAGATCCTAAATTAAGTGTTGAAAAAGTAACACTTGATAGTAGTGAAGTTGTTGTTAAAGGAAGTCAAGAAACATTAGATAAAATTTCTAGTATTAAAGCATTAGTTAATGTAGCAGATAAATCTTATACAGAAGCAGGAACATATGAACTTACTAGTATTCCATTAGTTGCATACGATAATAATGGAGAAATAGTTAAAAATGTTGAAATCGTACCAAAAACATTAACTGGTAATTTAGTTTTAAATAGTTATAAAGCTACTGTTCCAGTTACTGTTACAACAATAGGTAATTTAGTAGCAGGTAAAGCAATTTCATCTATTACAATCAATAATAATGCTAATTTCTCTGTTGATGTATATGGTGATGAAGAAGCTATTAAGAATATTACATCAATCCCTGTTCAAGTATTAGTTGATGGTCTTGGAACTGAAAGCTCAGTAAAGAAAGAAGCTGCGATAAGAAAAACAACGGGAGTAAGATATTTAAGTGTTAAAAATGTTACTGTAACAATTGCTTTTGGAAACGAAGAACAAAAAACCGTAGAAATAGATAGTATTACGCAAAGAAATTTAGCTGATGGCTATTCGGCAACAATTATTTCTAATGATAAGACTCCTGTTCAAGTAAAAGGTGTATTATCTAATATTGAAGCAATTGAAGCAAAAGATATAAGTGCATATGTTGACTTATCAGGATTAGGTGAAGGAACTCACGATGTTGAAGTAAAAATAGAGAATAATAATCCTTTAGTAAACTATGTAGCTACTAAGACTATAACAATAAAAATTTCTAAAAAATAAAAATTAGTTTAAGTTAGTTTTAAACTAATTTTTTTATATAATAGGAAAGTCATACAACAAAAATATCGAATAAAATAAGCAAACAAATGGCGAAGAAGAAAGAACAAGCAAGCAAAAAGGCAAGATATATATTATCTTACCGAAAATTTTTCTTCTTTCCTTTCGATGAAATGATTGATATCTTATTTAAGGATATTCATGATACCATTTATTCTATTTTAAATGAATCATATAAATTTTCTAAAAAAACAAAAAGCTTATAAAAAATGTTGTGCTACAAACAAATGTATATTATAATTTAAATGTATCTAAAGGGGGTATGGATTATGTTAATTAATCGAGCTTATAAATTTA
>CANRQF010000040.1 GCA_947632715.1 uncultured Bacilli bacterium
TCTCTTTGGGGTAAGGGGAAGTCTGCCCTTTTTTACTATTTTTATAAAATAAATTTTGTGTTTCTTTTCAGACTAACACCCCACCCAAGGAAGTATATTATACCACTTGGATAAAATACATGTCAATAACAAGTAAAAACTTTAACTAGGAATAGCAATTAATGTTATTTCGGTTGGAAATAAAGTATTACCATGATATCTTAAATAAAACTTATAATCTTTATGCATATCTATTATCATTTTAGGAATTTTCCATATGTCTTCATAATTATGATAAACAGATAATAAAAGAATTGGATGATCATTTATTATATGATTTCGACATCCTTTTAAAGCTTTTTGCTCACTTCCTTCAATGTCCATTTTAATATGGGTAATCTTTTCCGTAATATCTTCATCAATTGTAACTTCTTCTATACTTATATTTCCTTTATCTACCGCTCTATTAGCAGATGATCCTTCTCTATTTTCTTCTAAATATAATGTACCTTTCTTATTACCAACTGCTTTTAATCTATATTCTATATTAGGATACATTTTCGTATTTTCTTTTAACTTTTCAAATGTATTCTCAGTTATTTCATAGCAATAAATTTTTTTATAATCTTCATAACAATCAATATAGCTTAATACAGTATCACCTGTATAACTACCTAAATCAACGAATACAGCATCTTTAACATAAGGCACAATATCTAAATCAAAATAATCAGGATATACTCTTTCCATTATTTTAGAAAGCATTTCAAAATCATATTGATACCAATTACTTAAAATTGCTAGTAGTAAATATCTTGATCTATAATCTTCTAAATGCTCATATAACCATATCAAATCACTTAAATGATTTTTTAAAACATTAACTCTATTATGTATTTCTTCATAATTATTATCTTTAATAGATAAACTACCCCAATAAGGAAATTTTTTAAAATAATCTTGTAATGTATTTTGATTCTTAACATTTAATTTGTTAAACTTATTAAATATTTCTAAATAGACTTCTTCTATATTTTTACTATTTAAATTATTGACTAAATCATAAAATTTTTTATCGATAATATTCATAAAACCCTCCATTTAATATTATTTAAAGGATTTTATAATATTACTTATTTTTTATTTTTAACAGGTACAGCATTATTATAAATTTTATTTAGATATTCATCAGGATAATGTTCATCTAAGTATACTTCTAAATGATTACTTGGTTCTAAGTTCTCTTTTCTTTCTTTTTGACGATAAGTCGCTGCTAAAGAAATAGAGCAATCAAAAAGTAACATTATACTTAAAATAAACGTTATTACAAGCATTGTTTTTTTAGTAATTATGTCTTTATGTTTTTGTAATATAGGTAAGATATATAAACTAAATAAGATAAAAGCAATTCCCCAAACACATGCAATAGAAAGACTTGTACGACCATTTATATTAAATTTCATATAATCATAATTCCAAGAAATAGTTCCAAATATTTTTTCTTGTAGAAATGAAAATATATATTCTACTAAGCCACCTAAAAAGGCCGCAACAATAAAAATATTAAATAAGTATTTCTTACTAGTTTTCTTATCAATATTTAATTTACGAGCTACAAGATAAAAAACTACCATTCCTACACCATATACAGGAATTAATGGTCCATATATAAGTCCTTGTCTTAGTTCCCAATGCCCTTTTAATAAAGTTAATAAATTTTCATAAATAAAACCAGCAAAACTGCCATATAAAAAGATCCAAAATAGTTCAACATAATTAATTAGTATTTTCTTCTTCATTATTATTCCCCCAATAATTCTTTAATGATTCACTATAATTAATTCATTTCTTTTTAAAATGCTAATTAACACTAATAAGATGCACTTCCCTTTTTGATGCCTATTATTATACCAAAAAAGTCCTTAAAAGTAAAGAAAAACAACTCTTTCTATTTGAGTTGTAAACAACTCTTTCTATTTGAGTTGCTTTTTACGTAGCGATAAAGTTAATTCCCATTGTTCTGGTCTTAATTTATGCATTTCTTTACAAAATTCTATTTCCTCCCAAAATCTTTTAGTATCTATTTCCTTTTTACAATAAACTAAAATATTTTCATAAGTATATTTATTAAATAAATCTTCTCTAGTTATTGTAGTATTTCTTTCATTATAATTTAATAATTCATTATAAACATTAGATTCCCATGTTTCTAAATAATTATCATAAGTATTACTATCAGCATAAAAATCCCATATTAAATTTTGTTTTTCTTCCATAGTCCAATTAGAATTTTTTAAAATATAATATCTAATATCAAATGCTCCAACACCATGAGCTTGGGTATCACTTAAAATATTAGCTAAATAATTAAAATATTCTTTTTTCGATTTTAAACCAACAATATAATTATCACCATCTATATTGATAATTGTTTTTTCTTCATTCGTGATGCCTTCATTATCTAACATTTTAGCATATGCATTTTCTTTTTGTTGATATTTCATTGTACCAATTTTATTCATCGCTTCACTTACAGCAAATGCCTTTTTATCTTCCGTTAATTTTAAATTAAGATTAGTTAGACTAAGCAATAATAAAGAATTACCTCCATTAGGAACTAATCTTGCTATATCACGATTAATATAAATAATATTTATAAGTTCATTATATATATCTTCAAAAACATTTTCATAATCATTTAACATTTCAACTGCTATATTAATTCCTAAAATAGTATCACCATTATTCCATTTATTTCTTTTTATTTTAATTGCTTCTTTTAATATTTCTCTATTATTTCTAATTGCATGCCATAATGATTCTTTATCACCTTTTGGATAAAAACTATATTTAACACTATATAATTTATTATCTAATTTTTCTATATCTATCATGTTCATCACGCTCATTAGATATTATAAAGATTTTAAATCTTTTTTTCAATATTCGTAATCACTTATATATTTTATTGAAATATACTAATTATATTTTTAATTTTTAACCATCTTTTTTCTTATACCAAATATAATATACTATAATAATTATAACCATTACTATACTAATAACAATTGATGTAATTAAATTATATTTGCATATATTTTGAAGTATTTTAACAATATATGTATTATTAGTTACTAACATTTTACTGCCTATTATTAATAGTATAAAACTTATTAATACAATCAAAGAGGATATTAAGATAGTAATAGCACTATTCTTTATCCATTTAGCTTCTTTCCATTTTAGAATAACTATTCCAAGTAATGAAATTAAAAATATCGATGCTAAATAAATAACTAATTTTGTACTAAAAATAAATCTAATTATACTAAGTATTTCTTTATAATCATTTGGTATCTTTTCTTCAATTAGATCAGTATCAGGTATAATTTCTTCAATATTTTCTCTTTCCTCATTAATAATATTTAATATATTATTTTTATCTTCACTACTTATTTCGTAATATCCACTTTCATTAATAACGTTAATTGCATCATTAACTATATCTTTAATTTGATCAATAGATATTAATTCATATTTTTGCCCTGTTAAAGTATAATCTACTAAATTACCAGTTAATCCTGCAATCATACCTTTTATCTCTTTAGAATTAACAATTTTTATAATTGTATCTTCTGTTATTCCTAACTTTTCAGCATCAGTTATAATTGGTTCTAGTACTTCATTAACTGTATCATGAAATTCTTTGTCTTCACTTACTAGAGTTTCAATATCAACACTCTTAATCATATTAGCGATTGTATTAGGATTTGTAACATGTTTTATGGGTAGTAATATAATTAAGAAAAACGAACTTATAAATAATCCTAAAGTTAAAATGCATACACCAAAGCCTTTTAAAAATTTTTTCATTATGAACTCCTTTCTTTAATTTATACATTTATTTTAACACATTCTTATTATTTTTTAATATCACATAAGTTCAATATTAAATTATTTAATTCGCTATTTATAGAAAAATCTGCTAATTCATAAAAACTAACTATATCTTTCTCTTTAATAATTTTCATATCTTTATTATTTATATCCGTATAAACAAATATTGTTAATCCACCATTATTTTTTACATATTCCATTGCATAATAATCTGTTAAACCATCACCTATATAGATAATATTAGTACAATCATCTTCTCTATTATTATTTATTTTACAAATTTCTTTTATAGCTTGAACTTTATTTTTATCACTCATTAAAAATTTTATATCCAAAACTTCACTATTTTGATTATAATTAAAATCTGTTGCATAAATATCAATAAATAATGGAGCAATGTTAGTCTTATTTAAGAAAACTTTTATACCTGAACTTAATAAATAATTTTTAATACCATTAGTGTTTAAAGCTTTTAAAAAGTCTACTACTCCAGGATTATATTCAATATTCTCTGCTCCTAAGCACAAGTTTTCATCAACTAGTTTAAAATCATTATCTTTAATTACAGATAAATAAATTTGATAGAAAGCATTATAAGTATCAATATTTTCTTTTTGAGATAATTCACTAACTTTATTTAAAAAGTTAGAATCATATGAACCATTTGCAAAACCACATCTTTTTAAAATTTCAAATTTAGGTAAAGCATAAGGAGTAAGTGTTCCATCAAAATCATAAATAATTATTTTTTTATTTTTCATACAGCCTCTCAATTTAATTCTTTTTTAATTTTAACATATTAACATTAGAACTACCACCAAATAATGGTTTAAGATGTTTATCATCTTCTTTTTTAGATGAATTTATTATTTTAGAAAGCTCTTCATCTAAATTTTTATTATGTTTAACAAGTACATTAATAATACCATACAATTCTATATCATATTTTTCTGCTACTTCCCTATTTTGACCTAAATATTCCATAATATCAATTGGTAATGGATAATTTTCATTCTTTATATTAGTAATAATACACTCATTTATATTAGATATTAAACTTTTTAGATAAGAATGAATATCGGGATATTTAAAACCTAATATTTTCATTTGATAAGAATTTAGAAAATACTTATTAATTTGTTCACCTATAAACTTAACATATAACAATAAAGAAATAATTATATTATCTTTTTCATAAATATCGTATTTATTGTCATTAACATACAAATAATTTTTAACTATAAATATATTGTCAGCTAATTCAACTATTTGTTTTAAACTTAATTTTTGAAATGGATAAGGAAATGTAAAACCAGTTTCACTATCTACTAAGTCATACATTCTTTTATATTCTAAAGCATATTCTTGAATACTTCTTATTTCTCTTTCCTCTTCTGTATTTAAAATACCCATTATATTATATTTTTCATCTAGTATCACAAATATATTTTTTTTAGGAGTATTTAAAACAATAATATCATCAAATATATTAAAGTTTTCCCAATCTAAACCATAAACACAACATTTATTTCTAAAATTAATATCATTCATTAATTTAGTTCTATCTATTTTATTCATTATTTATCACCCATTAACTTATATTAATTATTGCTTAATTTTAAAACTTTAGAATAACCTTTATCTAATAATTTAGTAAAACTTTCAGGTATTTTTTGCTTTGCTTCTTCGATTAATTCATTAGGAATACCATATAATGCTTCAGCTATTGAACCTACGATACAGGCATTCGTATCAGTATCGCCACCATAAGAAATAACTAGTTTTATGGACTCAATAAAATTAGAAGAACTAAATACGGCATATAAGCAATTATTAATAGTATCTTTACAAGTATAATTAAATTTTGTAAATGGTTCATATTCAAAATTTAAATTTAATTTCTTTATTATTTCATCTTTAGAAAAACCATTTCTAGCATAATAAATAATAAGAGCGATTAATGTTGCACACTCTATTGCATCATTAGAATTATGAGATGGTATTGTTGCATTTTTTACATTCTCCAATACTTCTTCATAAGTATTAAATAAATAACCGATGGGTGAAATACGCATCATGGCACCATTACCAATACTATTACCTACTTCACTACTCTTTGACCAATTTATAAAGCCAGGTGAAAAAGTACCTTCAAAATATGGTTCAAAGTTTGGTTTATAATTCATATATTCTTTAGCATATTTCTTTAAGTAAAAGTGATAATCTTTATCATTTAATATCGCATCAAGTATTGCTATTGTTAAGATTGTATCATCACTATAAAAACTTTCTTTACTAATTATATCACTAACATTAACAGTAGATATTTGTTTAATTTGTTGATATTCATATATTGATCCTGCTAAATCACCAATTATTGCTCCCCACATAAAAATTCCTTTCTATTTTTTTCAAGTTTAAAATATTCCTCTATTGCCAAAATCATATCAGGAGATATTACCTTATTTTTTCATTATTTGGAATATTTTCTTTTATTTTATCAATCACAAATTTTAATGGTATTTCTTCAATTTTAAAATTATTTTTTCTTTCTGATTCAGTATACTTTACTTTCTTTAAATCAGGTTTCTTTGAAGTTTTTATTACATAATAATATATTTCTGCTTTTCTATTTTTCCCTACTTCAGGCCAATCTTTATTAAGATATGTAACTTTCATAAAGGGGTTTTCTATCTCATTCTTATCTATTATTATTCCCGTCTCTTCTAAAATTTCTCTTTGCAAACATTCTTCAAATGTTTCTCCCATTTCTAAATGCCCACCTGGAAATTGAAGTACACCATTTTCATTGCCAATATAAATATTATCAGAATTAATAAGCAAAGATTTTATTCTAATAACAGTTTCAGTAATGTCTTCCTCTTTTAAATTATCATAATTATATATAATTTTTTTCAAGGTCATCACCTCATATTTTTATTATAACATAGTGATTAACTTCTTGATAGATTCAAATAATTTAATATTTTAACAATTTTATTTATAATTTATCTTACACTACAAATATTTGTTTGATACAATGTTTATGGATACATTTGAAATATATCAGATGTTTTCCCTTTCTGTTTATCATTTATCAAAAGCTGTATCAATTTCATCATAGTTATAATATTTCATAAAATCCTTAAAGGAAAATGGATAAACATCTATAGAAAAAGTTCTGCCATTAAAAAGGGTTGCTAAATCACTACTCAATAAAAAGGCATTTGATCCAGTGATATAAATATCATATTTTTCTTCAGTGTGAAGCCAATTTATAACATTTTCAAAATTTTTACACATTTGGACTTCATCTATTAAAACAAAGTTATGCATTTTAGGAATATAATTATTAGCAACATAATCATATAATTTTTGATCATCCTTTAAAGAAGCAAATTTTTTTAAATTATAATTTATAATTTATTTTTATTAATGTAAATAGGCAAAAAGGCATTTATTTTTCGGTTAAACTTATTATCTTTTTTCTTTTTTAATTTCATATAAAACTCCTTTATTGTTCGTTATTATCAAGTAACTTTTTCATTTCTTTAAGTTTCGTTTCTAATAATTTTTTATCAATTAATTTCAACTTATATTCAGATATCAAAGTTTTTGACATATTTTTGCTAAGAGAGTATTCTACAACATCTTTATCTTTAGAACTACATAGGATAACACCGACACTAGGATTTTCTTGTGCTTTTTTCACATCTCTGTCTAATGCCTCTAAATATAGATTCATTTTTCCTAAATATTCCGCTTTAAATTCACCAAGTTTTAATTCAAATGCTACTAAACAAGACAATTCTCTATTATAAAATAGTAAATCGATAAAGAAATCATGATTACCAATTTGAACTCTATATTCATCTCCTATAAATGTAAAATCTTTTCCAACTTCTAAAATAAAATCTTTCAAATTTTTAACTATAGAATTTTTTAAATCTCTCTCAGAATATTCATTAGGTAAATCCAAAAATTCTAAAGTATATGCGTCTAATATTCTTGTATTTGGGTAGTCATCTTCATCTATTGTTTTAGTTTGTGTTGGTAACATTTTACCACCAGATAACATATATCTTTCATAATAAGATGACGTTATTTGTCTATCTAATTCTCTTTTTGAATAATTTTCTTTTATTGATAATTTTAAATAAAAATGTCTCTCTTCAATAGATTTTGATCCACTTATAATAAGCAAATTATTGGTCCAAGAGAGTTGCGTCACCAGTGGTGTCGCAATCTCATCATCTTTATATGTTTTATAAAATTGAATCATTCTTTCGATATTCCTTTTTGTAAAACCTTTTATAGTTGGATAATTAGATGCCATAAATTCTGCTGCTTTGGTAGTAATTTTATCCCCATAATTACTATTTTCTATTAATTCATACAAAAACTTTCCAACTTCTAAATAAAGCAAAATCATTTCTTCATTTACTTTTTTATAAGCGTTATTTTTTCTTTTTTCTATTAGTTCAACAATTTGATTAAAATTTATATCTAACATAATAATCACTACTCCTTTCCATTTAATTTATTAATTTAAAATCTAAGAAAACTATTAATTTAATTATACTATATTTTAGTGTTCTTTTCATTATCACGTTGTCACTTTTTAAAAAAATTTTTAACAAACATTCAATTAATAGTCAAAATTGTCGTCATTTTTTAATTAAATAAATTCACTTACTCTAAGAACTGATAGTAATGACGTAGTTATTTTTAAGGATAAAGTTGCCATTTTTGCAAGTGCAAAAATAGATGTGACACCACGAGAAAGTTAGATTTTATAAGTATAAAATTTATTTTGTGATGTTCAAACACTTATGCCCATTAAAAAAAGTAGTAAGTTTTTTATAAATTTGATTAAAAGTGACGACATAAAAAATTCTAATATTTAAAAATGTTGAGTTATTGTTTGCAATTATTTTGAGAAAATCTATTGATCAGTAGGCACTTATAATTCGCATGCTTTAGTATATTTATTTAAAGAATTATAAGTGAGTTCCTACTGTCAATAGAGAAATTAAAATAATTGTTAATTAGTGATTTTTATAATAATGCTTTGCTTCTTTTAATGTATTGAAAAAGTGTTGGCCAATTAAAGCATTATCTGCTCCTATGTAATCACAAACAATATAGGAGTTCTGATAATTTGGAAGTATAATAAATACTTTCTATCTCCTTTTTGTAAAATATAACATTTACCATATTTTAAATTATAAAAATTTTTCTTTAGTTTTAATAACATATCATTTCCTTCTTTCTTAATTTACTTTTTTATTAATTTCATTTTTATCTACATAAATAATTCCTATTTTATCTTCACAAGTTGGAAAACATTTTACTATTTGTCTGCCTTCCTTGTATCAAATTTAAACATTTTATTTTCTATATTATAGTTAAATGCAAGTAATGTAGTCCCTTTAACAATTATTCTATGAAGTTCAATATAGGAGATATTTGTTGAATTAATATTTCTTACACTTCCTTCAATGATTGTTGGAGCAGTATTACAGAAATTACTTTCAAATTCTATTTTCTTTTTTAATTCTACATCAATATGTATAGGTTTAGTGTTTATACTTACCATAACGAATCGTTCATTTCTTTAAAGCACTAAAAAATCAACTCTCAAATTAGAAAGTTGATTCTATATTTAATTCAAACTCTAAAAAGTTCGAACGTATTCGCTTCTGGTGCTGTAACAGTGAATTGAACACTGATTAAATCCTTACCATGGATTCGTAATACCATTATACTATTACAGCATAAAAGGTTTATGTGCTTTACGTCTTTTTCTTTGAAATAAACTAGAATTTGATACAAAATAATAAATTTTATTAAAACTTATACCAAATAATTCCTCTTCCTTTTTTAGCATTAAAGCAAGCCAAAAATTATTTCTTAAATGACATGGCAAATATTTTATATCTAAAGCATTTGAACGATTTAAACAACTACTAGACCATTTTCCATCTTTAGGAAAGAAATTCATCGTTACCATTTCTAACATCATATTTTCATGCGAACTCAATTGTATATAGTACACTCCTCACTTGCTTTTAGTATATCATATTTTTTAAAAGTAGCAAGATAAATGTTGAATATTAAAAATCGAACAATATATGACCTTCAGGATGTAAAAATATTAAAACTAAATAAAACTAAAAACTTATGTTCTTTTAGGTATTTTATAAGTGTATAAAAATACTTTATTAAAAAAAATTAATTCATCAATGTTCGATTGTTTTATAATTTCAATTATATTATAATATTTGTAGGAACATTTGGTGTGAGTGTCTGCCTCCAATCTTAAGAAAGAAAGGAGGGATACAATGAAAAAAAGAACTTTTATTATAAAAGTCCTTCGACTTGTTGCTATCATTTTATTACTCCTTACCTTATTGGTAATAGCAATAAAAATATGACACTCAATCAGCATTGATAGAGTGTCAAGTCTAAACTCTTAGAGGCGACATTCACTTGCGACTCAAATGTTCCTCTTTTTTTATTTTATGCAAATTTCTTTGACATATTCATAATAACATAAAAAAGGACTTTTTTCAAGTTTTCTATATTTTGAGTTTAGGTTTTTTATGAAATTTTTTCAAAAAAATTAAACTCATTATTAATATTATATGAAATTTGTAAATTT